>NZ_QTUL01000011.1:0-101399 GCF_003435675.1 Blautia sp. AM23-13AC
TTTTCGTTTGTCAAGAACTTTTTTAATTTATTTTTCGAAGCTCTTTCGAACTTTTTTGCTGTTCTCTCGATCAGCAACTCGTTTATTTTAGCAAACTCATTTGCTTTTGTCAAGAACTTTTTTCAAGTTTTTTTGAAGCAGTTTTTGTAACCCGCGGCAGCCACCCGGCTCCGAACTAGGTTTTTCTGTTTCAAAGAAACTCATTCGCATCAGCTCTCGCTGACAGCTTAGTTATAATAACACCGCCCAAAGCAAAAGTCAACACCTTTTTTCGAATTTTCTTATTTTTAGAAAAATACATGCAATTCTGTATTTAAAATATATTATCTGATTTTTTAAGTTGCAGTAAAACAGCCACAAACAATCTCGCTCACTCTCTGTTTGTGGCTGTTTTTTTCAATATATAAATGTCAAGCGGATATTCGCAATGGAACCAGAGGACTTACTTGATTCGGTTAAATCACTTTTGTTGTCCACTCCGAGCAGTCCCATACACTCGTTGCCAGACCGTCGTAGAATTCCGGTTCGTGGCAGACCATAAGAATGGTTCCTTTATATTCCTTCAACGCATTTTTTAACTCATCTTTTGCGTCTACATCGAGGTGGTTGGTCGGCTCATCGAGGACAAGAAGATTGGTTTCGAGATTAATCAGTTTGCAGAGGCGAACTTTTGCCTGTTCTCCTCCTGAGAGCACACGCACCAGGCTTTCAATGTGCTGTGTGGTAAGACCGCATTTGGCAAGCGCTGCGCGGACTTCATACTGGGTATAGGATGGAAATTCTTCCCAGATTTCCTGGATACAGCTGTTGGTGTTTCCTTTTGGCATTTCCTGCTCGAAATATCCGATTTCCAGATAATCTCCAAGCTCCACGTCTCCGCCAAGGGATGGGATCAAACCGAGGATGCTCTTTAAGAGTGTTGTTTTTCCGATTCCGTTGGCACCGGTGAGCACGATTTTTTCGCCACGCTCGATCGCAAAGGTCAGCGGTCTGGAGAGCGGTTCTTCATAGCCGATCACAAGTTCTTTTGCAGTCACAACGAAACGGCCCGAAGTGCGCGCAGTGCGAAAATGAAATTCCGGCTTTGGTTTTTCTTTCGCAAGCTCGATCACATCCATCTTATCCAGCTTCTTCTGCCGTGACATAGCCATATTTCTGGTTGCCACACGGGCTTTGTTTCGTGCCACGAAATCCTTCAGCTCACTGATCTCCTGCTGCTGGCGGTTATAGGCAGCTTCCTTCTGCGCTTTTTTGACTGCATAAACCTCCTGGAAGTGGTCGTAATCACCAACATAACGATTCAGCTCTTTATTTTCCATATGATAGATCAGATTGACAACACTGTTCAGGAATGGAATATCGTGAGAGATCAGAATGAAGGCATTTTCATACTCTTCAAGGTATCGTTTCAGCCAGGTGATATGTTCCACATCCAGGTAGTTGGTCGGCTCATCCAAAAGAAGGATGTCCGGTTTTTCCAAAAGTAATTTTGCCAGAAGTACTTTCGTTCTCTGTCCGCCGGAAAGTTCGGTGACATCGCGTTCGAGACCGATCTCTTCAAGGCCAAGCGCGCGGCCAATCTCTTCTATTCTGGAATCCAAAATATAGAAGTCATGTGCATCCATCATTTCCTGGATCACACCAAGTTCCTCCATCATCTGATTCAGCTCGTCCTCGGAGGCATCGCCCATGGAATCGCAGATCGTGTTCATCCGCTCTTCCATCTCGTACAACCAGGAAAAAGCGCTTTTTAACACATCACGGATCGTCATACCTTTTTCCAGAACGGTATGCTGGTCCAGATAGCCGACACGGACGTTTTTTGCCCACTCAACCTTTCCCTCATCCGGCATCAGCTTTCCGGTGATGATGTTCATAAAGGTTGATTTTCCCTCGCCATTTGCGCCTACCAGACCGATGTGTTCCCCCTTTAACAGGCGGAACGATACATCTTCAAAAATCGCACGGTCGCCGAAACCATGAGACAGATGCTCTACATTCAAAATACTCATGCATAAATTCTCCTTCTTCTGTTGTATTGGAATCTTCCGATCTCCTGATCGTTTTCTTTTTCATATGTAACGATTCAGAGCCATGCGAAATGGAAGAAAATTGCGAATCATGCTTGCATGAATGAGCGGTTTTCTTCCTTTTCATATGGCGAGAAGCAACATCGAGATGCAGCGTAAGCGGAATCGAGATGGGGCTCTGAATAGTTACTTTCCTATTATAGTCTGAATCATTATATAGGGAAATTCCCTCTTTTGGCAAGCTTTTTCTATACCGTCCCAGACTTTTATCCCGTATCCGAAAAGTATCCTTTTCCACAACAAAAAAGAAGAGCTCCTTCGGAAAAAGGTTCTCCTCTCAGAATTCTTCTTTTTGTTTTTTTGTTCCAAAACCATAACCATTTCGGAATTTTAAGAGCATTTCTTTTTTTGTCCATACACCCAATCCGCATACATTTCCTTCACGGATGGATAGACATACTCCACAAGATACTGCGAGTTCTGCATTTCTTCGCGTGTAGATTCGCCTGAAAGCACAAGGGCTGCAGAAATATCCGCCATGTTTGCGCACGCAATGTCCGTATAGAGACGGTCTCCCACAAGAACAGCCTCATCGCGGGTTCTGCCTGTCATATCAAGTGCCATCTCAACCATCCGTGTACCTGGTTTTCCGATATAAGTCGGCATACGATGGATCGCATGACCGATCATCTCGCAGATGGAACCGCAATCCGGCACGTAGCCGAATTCAATCGGACAAACATAGTCCGGGTTCGTTGCAGCGTAATCGAGCTCCGGGCGCTCTGTCAACAGCCGACAGATATCCGTCAGTTTTTGATACGTCAGTTCATTGTCATAGCTTGCAAGCACACACGCAATTCCTTCTTTTTCCGGATCGCGGGTGGTACACACACCGAAGCTCTCCAATTCCCGGATTAGAGAGTCCGTTCCCAGCACATAGACGGGACGGGATCCATATTTCTGTTTCAGGTAATGAGCTGTCGCAACGGATGCTGTCAGAAAGTTCCCGCTTGTTGTCGGAATGCCCAGCTTTGCAAATTTTTTCCGGTAATCTGCTACGCTCATCGTCGTATTATTTGTGATAAACACATAATCTCCACCGTACTCGGACAGTCCGTTTAAAAACCGGTCTGCTCCCGGAATCAGACGGTTCCCCACGCAGATGGTTCCGTCGATATCCAAAAGGAACAGCTTTTTTTCTCCAATCGGTATCACTTCGCGTTGCGGCAGGAAACGGCCACATCCGGATAATTGGTGATGACTGCGTCAACACCGGCCTCCATCAGACGCTCGATCTCCGCCTTATCATTGACCGTCCATACATGCACAGCAAGATCGCTTTCCACATACTGCTGAAGAAAGTCTGCCATCTGCACATGAAAGGTTGCCGGATGAAGAGCTCCTGTTCCGATTTTTTTCGCATAATTCACGACATCATAAATAATATCTGCGTAGAGGATGCCGGTGCTGGCTTTCGGATCCAGTTCCAGAATTTTTGCAATGCTGTAATGGTTAAAGGAAGAATAAATCACGCGATCTTCCATCTCCATCTCTTTTGTCAGCTCGAGTACCTTTTTTTCCAGGTCTTTATACCAGAAAATACCGGTTTTCAGCTCGACATTGATCGTCATTCCCGTTGGTTTTAATGCTTCATATACTTCGCGAAGCGTCGGAATTTTTACATTCTGATACTCCGGATGTGTCTTATTAAAGTTCAGGATCTTTAATTCCGCAAGCGTATAATCTTTGACAAATCCGCTTCCGTCACTGACCCGGTCGATTTCTTCATCGTGTACAACAACCATCTCGCCATCTTTCGTCAGCTGTACATCCAGCTCCACACCGTCTGCTCCCTGCTCTGCCGCAAGAAGAAACGCTTCCAGTGTATTTTCCGGTGCATATGCACTGGCTCCTCTGTGTGCCCATACTTTTGTTTTCATCTCGTATCTGTCCTCCATTTTCCGTTCCCATTTCCAAACCTGCACTCTTTTCTATCTTTTGTCCCGGCTGCAGCTTTTTTTCTTTTATCGTAAACCCTGAAAATAAGTCAAGCGGATATTCGCAATCCGCTTTGCTACTTGCTCATAACCGAATAACTGCTCCGCAGTTTATCAGAAGGAGCTTGCACTCCTCCTGATACAAGCAAGTCCCCACCCACTGCTTATTGCTTCACGCAATGGAAGCAGGGGACTTACTTGATTCGGTTAAAAAAGCGGTACTGACTCTTTTGCATTATTTGGAGGCTTACTATAAATCCGGAAACACGCCGGATTTTTGTCTCCGACGCATTTCCAGTCATATCTGAAAAATCATTTCCGTAACTCGGATCTTCCCCTTCATAGAAACCGTTCAAACACGCTTTGGGAACTCGTTTTTCTTCACTATAGGACGAAATCTTATTTTTGTAAAGCCTGTCTCTTATTCATTTACCAGATTATAGTCCTCGATGGAGCTGTTGATCTGGGAAGCCATCGATTCTACTGCTTTCTCCGGAGTCTCGTTTCCGTTGATCATATTCTCGATTTCTGTTTCCACAATCTGTCTTGCCTCCGGGAATACAGAGAGAAGTGCGCCGGCGTACTGCGGCTTGGAATCGTGCAGCTGGTCGATTGCTGTCTGGAACTGCGGATACTGTGCTACATTATCTTTAAAGGTCTGCTCCTCATCAGCAGCTGTTGTTACCGGGAAGTAACCCGTCTCGGCATTCCAGTATGCCTGAGACTCCGGGGAAATCAGGAATTTAATAAATTTCCAGGTAGCTGCTGCTTTCATATCATCGTTGTTGTTCAATGCCCAGAGAGATGCTCCTCCGATGGAAACACCGCCCTCATCGCCGTCCTTGACTGTCGGGAAATATGCGGTTCCAACTTCGAAGCTTCCATTGACATCCTGTAAAATCTGCTTCAGAGATGCGGTAGAGCCAAGGGTGATCGCTGCTTTTCCGGAAGTAAAGTCTGTCGTTGCGGTATCACTTCCGGCACGGCCTACGTTTGGTGCAACGTCGGCATCGTTCAGGGCTTTCCACTCATTTAAGATGTTGAGCGCTCCGCCGTTGGAATCAAATTCAACTGCAGTAGCAGCGGCATCACGGCCATTTCCATTATCCGCATAGGGAAGTCCCTGTTTACAGAGCCACTGTTCGAAATACCATCCATAGATGGAGAGTGCCAGCGGTTCACCGGCTCCGCCCTTTGTTTTCAGATCATCACCGATAGCAAGAATTCCTTCCAGGCTTGTCGGAACCTCAGTGATCCCTGCTTTTTCAAACATATCTTTGTTGTAATACAGAATCGGTGTGGACGAATTGAATGGCATCGAGTACAGCTCATTGTTTACCGTATAATAAGCAGCGATATTCGGCTCGATCTGGGAAATGTCATAGCCATCTGCATTAATCAGCTCCTGCATCGGGATGACCCAGCCGGAATCAATCATAAAACGGGTTCCGATATCATAAATCTGTACCAGGTCCGCTCCCATATTTCCGATCTGTGCACTTTTCAGTTTGTTAATCGTATCATCATATTCTCCCTGGTAAACCGCCTCAACGGTAATGCCATCGGTATTTTCTTCATTGAATTTATTGACAAGATAATCCATTGCCTCGCCATTGACACCGCCCATGGAATGCCAGAAGGTAATCGTGGTTCCCTTCGTATCCTGGTTTAAATCCGGTGCTTCTGCGCCATCTGCCGTACTTCCTGCCTCTGCGCTGGCTGTGGTTTCATCCGTTGTTGCACTCTGTGCCTCACTCGTTGTTTTTCCGCCTCCACATCCGGTAAGCGCCATAGCTGCCATAGAAGCCGCAAGAATCGATGCAATCACTTTTTTCTTCATTTTTTTCTCCTCGTTTTTCATACAGTTTTCTATTCTTTTTTCTGTCACAGAAATCAGCCCTTGACTGCTCCTGAAAACATTCCTTTGATTAAGGCCTTCTGGCCTACGATAAAGATGGAAATGGATGGAATGATAATCATTACCACACCCGCCAGCATCAGGGTAATCGACTGTGCATCGACGCTGTTCAGCATACTGATACCAATCTGTACGGTACGCTTGCTGTCCGAACCGGTGACCAGCAGCGGCCACATGTACATATTCCATGCATTGATAAAGGTGTAAACCGCCATTGCTCCCATTGCTGACTTTGTCAGCGGCATCAGGATTTTTACGATAAACCGCAGATTACCGCAGCCGTCCAGCTTCGCCGATTCATAAAGCGAAATCGGAAAGGTCATGTAGAACTGGCGGAACAGGAAAATTCCCATTGCAGAGGTAAGAGAAGGCAGGATCAGAACAATATAGGTATCGAGCAATCCGAGACTTCCTACTGTCAGATAATTGGAAATAATGGTTGCCTCACCCGGCACCATCATGGTCGCCATGACCAGCATAAACAGAACATTTTTTCCTTTGAAGTTCAGGAAAGAGAAGGCAAATGCCGCAAGAGAACACGTTACAATCTGACCCAGCGTAATGCTGCCCGCAACCAAAAATGAATTCAGGACAAAGCGTACCAGCGGAATTTTATGAAATGCTTCCACAAAATTTTCCAGTGTCGGATGTTTGGGAACGATATTCATTGCCATTGTGTATAACTCACCTGACGGCATAAATGCTACGCTGATGGTATAAAGCAGCGGAAACAGCATAAACAGGCAGACGATCAGGTTCATGGTAACCAACGCTGTTTTCTGAAGCATTTTCTTTCTTTTTGCTTTTGCATTCATTGCCAGATGCAGTGCCTGCAGCTCCTCTGCAGAATAAGTTTTTGGTCCGGCAATCGTAGTTGCTATCGTAGACATCAGTATTTTACTCCTCTCTTTTCCATGTGGAACATAACCAGGGTAAGCGCCATGACAATCAGAAACAAAACAACGGACTGTGCGGCTGCGCTTCCAAACCGGTAATTAAAAAACGCATCACGGTATATCGAATATACAATCAGGTTCGTGGATTCTCCCGGTCCTCCCTGTGTCAGGATTTTCACCTGTCCGAATGACTGGAATGCCTGAATAATGTTAACAACCAGCGTGTAGAACATGATCGGAGAAAGTCCCGGCAGTGTCAGCTTAAAATATTTCTGTACTGCATTCGCTCCATCTACAGAAGCACGCTCATAAATCGAATCATCAATGTTTCCAAGTCCCGCCGAAAAATACAGGAAATTGATGCCACTGTTCAGCCATGCCGTGAGGACAGCCACACAGATCAGCGCATATTTCGGATCACTGACCCAGTTAATGCTCACATGCAGCAATTTGTTTACGATACCGATCGTGGGATTTAAGATAATCTTGAAAATCATGGCACCTGAGCTCGATGCTACTGCCATTGGGAGTGCATAGGAAGTACTGAATACCCGGATTCCCGGAAAAGCCTTGCTGCAAAGAACTGCTCCCAGAAGGCCAAGCGCCATACTTCCGACTACAACAATCGCCACAAATTCCAGTGTAACCCAGAGACTGTTGTAAAAGGATGGATTCGATAATAAGCTTTTATAGTTGTCCAGTCCCACATACAATTTCGCTTCTCCAAGCTTGTTTGTCTTATACAGGCTCAGATAAATGGTTTTAAAAAACGGATAAAACAGAAAGATGCTAAAGATCACCATACTCGGGATCAGATACATATAAACTTCTGCTTTTTTACACTTTTCGATTACTTTTTTCACTTTCTGCTCCTTCTTATGCTGTTGCACGTTCTTCTTTTTCAACCGGCCGAGATAAAATATTTTCTTCTGTAAACGGATCAAAGATCTGTGCTTTTTCCATATCTGCATACAATGTAATGCTTTCCTTTGCAGTAACCGGCACCTCGGAAGGCATTCTTGCTGTAATCAGATTTTTTCCGGTATTCATATGCAGATACGCTTCTGCACCTATCATCTCCCGCAGGTCAACAAATGCCTTCAACTGATTCTCTTTATAACAGATCCGATGTGCGGAAGCGGTTATTTCGTCCTGTAAATCCTCCGGTCTCAGACCTAAGATCACCATTTTTCCGAGATAAGCGCGACGAAGCACCATTTCGTTCTCTCCTTTTGCACGAAGGGTAACTCCTCCGTCTGCCTCCAGATAAACCGCTCCGTTTCTTTCCATCACCATCGTTTCCATAAAATTCATACTCGGAGCTCCGATAAAACCAGCCACAAATTTGTTTGCCGGATGGCGGTAAATCCGCTCCGGTGTATCCGCCTGCTGCACAACACCGTCTTTCATAACAATAATTTTTGTACCAAGCGTCATCGCCTCCGTCTGGTCATGGGTAACATAAATCACCGTCGTTTTCAGTTCCTTATGTAATTTTGCCAGCTCCACCCGCATCTGTGCCCGCAGCTTCGCATCCAGGTTCGAAAGCGGCTCATCCATTAAAAATGCTTTCGGCCGTCTCATAATTGCACTTCCAATCGCAACTCTTTGTTTCTGACCGCCGGAAAGTGCTGCCGGTCTCCGGTTAAGTAAATGCTCAATTCCAAGCATTTTAGCTGCTTCATGTACCTTTTTATCAACTTCATCCTTGGGCTGTTTCCGGATTTTCATAGAAAACGCCATGTTTTCATATACCGTCATATTCGGATAAAGCGCGTAGTTCTGAAATACCATCGAAAGATCGCGATCCTTTGCTTCTACATAATTACAAAGCTGTCCATCGATCCAGAGCTCCCCGCTCGTAATCTCCTCAAGACCGGCAATCATCCGAAGCGTCGTCGATTTTCCGCAGCCGGAAGGTCCAACAAAAATCACAAACTCCCGATCCGGTATTTCAAGCGAAAAATCCTGAACCGCATAATGTTCCTTATCATAAGATTTACAGACATTCTTCAACACAATATTTGACATTCGTTTTTCTTCCTCCTCGTCTTGTCGAGATTCATTATACCTTTCCTTCCGTAAAGCCCACTACCACCGCTTTGTAAAATATCCGTTAATAAAATAACCGGTTACTTTACAAAAAATGTCCACATTTTCCCTTATCTCCGTCTCCATCCCCTTCTTTTCCAGCCATTTTTCCAGATCACTCTTTGTAAAATCCCCGAAAATCACCCGCAAAACCAATTTTCAAAACGAGTTCTGAATAGCCATTCCTTTTCCCAATACCCAACAGATTATTTTTGACACAAAAAAAACGCCGCAACTCTCAAAGCTGCAGCTCTTTCTCATCACAACATACCATATTCTTCTTTCATGTCAACGCAGTGGGCGCTCCCGCTCCCACATCCGTGTCCGTCCTTCACACAGCCCCGTAACGCACACAAGGGTGATGCGCATTTGCAGGGAGCGTGTAATTCTTAGGTTCTGGCATTTTGCGTTATGCGCCAAAAATCAACTGTCTGAGCGACAGCGAGTTTTGATTTTTGGCGCATGGTTTTAGCAAAATGACAGAGCCTTAGAATTACTAGCTCCCGAAACCGCGCATCACCCTTGTGTGCGTTACGGGGCGTCCGTCCAAACCTATTCCACCGGTTCCGCCGGCACAAACACCCTGCTGTTTTCCTGTTCTTTCGGTTTTTCCGCTCTTTCCGTTGCCTCCCTGCAGAAATACTCCTGTGAATTCACCAGCATCTTTCCGCGCTTATCCGGCTTTGTATACGTTCCGTCTGCCTGTAAAATACTGGCTTTCACATTATCCTTCATCTGGATATCAAGAATATGCATTACTTCTTTCTTGATCTGCTCATCCTCAACCGGGAACACGATCTCCACCCGTTTTTCCAGATTTCGCGGCATCCAGTCCGCGCTTCCCATAAACACCTCTTCATTTCCACCACTGTAGAAGTAGAAAATCCGCGCATGTTCCAGGAAATTGCCGACAATCGAGCGAACGGTAATATTCTCGCTGACACCCGGGATTCCAACCTTCAGGCAACAGATTCCCCGGATAATCAGGTCAATCTTTACTCCGGCTGCCGAAGCACTGTAAAGCGCCGCAATAATATCGCGGTCGCATAACGAGTTCATCTTCGCAATAATATGCGCTTTCTGTCCCTTCTTTGCGTGCTCCTCTTCCATCGCAATCAGATGCAGGAACCGGTCCTTCATCCAGAGCGGTGCAACAATCAGTTTGTTCCAGCGATCCGGCTCCGAATAGCCCGAAAGCATGTTAAATACTGCTGTTGCGTCCTCACCAATCTTTGCATTGCATGTCAGCAGGCCACAGTCCGTATACAGCTTTGCCGTAGAATCGTTATAGTTTCCCGTGCCAAGATGTACATATCTGCGAATGCCTGTCTCCTCGCGCCGAACCACCAGTGTAATCTTACTGTGTGTTTTCAGTCCCAGAAGACCATAAATTACATGGCATCCCGCCTTTTCCAGCATCTTCGCCCAGACAATATTGTTTTCTTCGTCGAACCGTGCCTTTAATTCCACCAGTACGGAAACCTGTTTGCCATTTTCCGCCGCCTGAGCCAGTGCTGCAATAATCGGAGAATTGCCGCTCACACGGTACAGCGTCTGTTTGATTGCCAGTACATCCGGATCCTTTGCTGCTTGTTGTACAAATTGCACGACCGGATCAAACGTCATATAAGGATGATGCAGTAAGATGTCTCCTTTTCGGATGTTTGTAAAAATGTCATCCTCATTCATCAGCGCCGGAACTGCTGCTGGAATGTATTTTGGAATTTTATACTCATCAAAGCCGTCGAGCCCATACATTTTCATTAAAAACGTCAGATCGAGCGGTCCCGGAATCCGGAACAGGTCGTCTTCATCGATGTCAAACTCTTTTTCCAGCATCTTCAGGAGCCGCTTATCCATCTTATCTTCCACTTCCAGACGGATCACTTCGCCCCACTGACGTTTTTTAAGCTGCTTCTGGATCTCTTTTAACAGGTCCGAAGCCTCATCCTCATCGATCGAAAGATCTGCATTTCGCATAACACGGTACGGATGCGCACAGACCACATCGTAGCTTAAGAACAGCTTTCCAATGTTCCGCTCGATGATCTCCTCCAGAAGAATCACATACCGCTGTCCCGTCTTTTCATCCTGCGGAAGCAGAATAAAACGCGGCAGTACCGAAGGAACCTGAACCGTCGCAAATTCCAGTTCTTTCTCTTTTTCCTTCTCCTTGCCTTTCTTCTCTTTCTTATCCTCCGCACGGCTCAGAAGCGAATCCTCTTTCTTCTGCACCAGTGCACCGATATTCAATGTTTTGTTCCGGATCAATGGGAACGGGCGGGCCGAATCCATGGCCATCGGGGTCAGAACCGGGTAAATGTTCTCCTCAAAATAGGAATCCACATACTCCGCCTGCTCCTTCGTCAGCTTCTCGTGCTCGCTGATAATCGTAAGGCCAACGTGCTCCAGAGACGGAACCGCCGAGCGATTGTACGTATTGTACTGCAGCTGCACTAGCTCATGCGTCCGTTTGCTGATCTCGGTAAGCTGCTCCTTCGCATCCATGCCGGACAGATCCTTTTTCGTATAGTTTGCATGCACCTGGTCTTTTAGTGAAGCCACACGGACCATATAAAACTCATCCAGGTTGGAGGAGGTAATGCTGATAAATTTCAGACGTTCAAACAGCGGAATACTCTTATCCCGCGCCTCGTTTAAAACACGCTCGTCGAAGCTGACCCAGCTCAACTCCCGGTTGCGGAAATATTCCGGTTTCTTATATGGTGCAATATCCATCTTTCTTCGCCTCCTTTTACATCTGCCGTTTCAGTTTGATGACCGGCTGTATGCTGAATACCTCATTGAAGAAATCTAATTTTTCCTGGCACAAACCTTGCTCAAGGGTAAAATCGCGGTTGACCGTGAGCGAAAGCTGCAGCTCGCGCTCCTTTAATGTGGCGCGGATCGCCTGAATCTTCTGCAAATGACTCCGGTCGAGCGCATTCGCCAGACGGACGATTGCGGTCAGTTCGGATACTGTCAGATACTGCTCGGCACTCAAGGACGATTCCATCACCAGCTCATCGTAGGACGGGAGCGTAACCGTGTTGTATCTTGCAATCAATGCCACCATCTCACGCTCAATGTGCGACAATCCGATGATTTCATTTGACATGATAATATTATAGGAAGAATCCGCCACATTATTGAAACTGATGTATTTTCCAACGTCATGCAGCATCACTGCCATCTGGAGAAGCAGCCGTTCGCGCTCTTTCATACCGTGCATCTTTTTCGTCGCATCAAACATGGCAAGCGCTGTCATCTCCAGGTTCTGGACATGCGGACGGTTCACTGCGTACCGTTTTCCGATATTTTTTGCCGCCATCAGAATATCATTTTCGAAATTATGACCGCCTTTCAGCAGTTTCATCTGCTCCGCATACTCGTATGCAATACCACGTGTCATATGCACGCCCGGAATCCAGATATGCTCCGCACCCATCATATCAATCAGACATTTATAAATCACAGCAGACGGATACATCAGTGAAGCGTTTTCCAGCGGAATACCAAGTTTTACGGCGAGCTCCATCGGTGACTGGCGGATAATTTTCTCATACCAGGTATTAAAGTTTTCGCGGGAAATGATTTTTGTCGTTTTTTCTTCAATGTTCTGATAAACACTGTCGGTGAAAACATCGCCGATCAGCATAATGTTTTCAATTTTGCGGTCTTTCAGATACATCTTTTTAAAGCTTGATACTTCGTTCCAGATCAGCTCCTCGACCATCTCTTCGTAATGTTCCGTCTCACTCTGAATTCCGGCAAGACGCTCGCGGATGCGAAGACTTCCCATGCGGATGTTCTGTGTTGTGACAAGTGCATCCTTGTCGAACAGGGAAATCTGAAAACTGCCACCGTCAAGATCGAGAATCGCAGTTCCCTTTTCAATGATCTTGTTAAAATTGTCCTCCATCGCCGCGAGCGCTTTATAGCTAAGAAAACGCTGCTCCGAGTTGGAGAGAACCGTGACAGAAAGACCGGTCAACTGATGAATTTTTCCAAGGACATAGAGACTGTTCGACGCCTCACTGATCGCACTGGATGCCGTTGCACGGTAATCGTCCACGCGATAGCCTTCCATAATCCGCACAAAATCTGCGAGTACACGGCACAGCTCTTCTTCCATTTCCGGGCGAATTTTTCCCAGCGTGTACGTATCTTTTCCAAGCTCCATCCGATGGCAGATCTTATCCACGCTTCGGATACCCTGCTTTTTGGAGATCTCGAAAATCTCCAGAATGACGTCGTAGCTGCCGATATCAATGGCAGCAAATGTGGAATACTGCATATATGCTTTTCCTCCTTCTTTTTCAAAGGATATCCCAAAAAGCCCGCTCCCAATACCAAGCGGACTTTTTGACCTTTTTCTTTTTACTGTTTTCCGAGCAGATAATCGATAAACTGCTGTGCGGTACGGCCGGACAGACCGCCGTGGGACAGTTCCCATTTGTTCGCTTCTGCCAAAAGCTCTTCCTCACGCAGCGTCACGCCGTATCGTTCGGCCAGTGTGGAAACAATCTTCTGGAATTCTTTCTTATCCGGTGCACCAAAATAGATGCTGACGCCGAAACGGTATACCAAGGATAGTTTCTCCTGTACGGTGTCGGAAGTATGCATATCCTGTCTTGTTCCTTCTTTATCACTGTAATCCTCTTTAATCAGATGGCGACGATTGGAGGTTGCATAAATAAGAATATTGTCCGGACGTTTTTCCAGGCCTCCCTCAATGACAGCTTTCAGGTATTTGTACTCAATCTCAAACTCTTCAAAGGAAAGGTCATCCATGTAAATAATGAATTTATAATTTCTGTTTTTGATCTGTGCAATCAGCTCATTTAGATCCTGAAACTGATGCTTGTAAACCTCGATCATTCGCAGTCCCTGATCGTAATATTCATTCAGGATACCCTTAATGCTGGAGGATTTTCCGGTTCCGGCATCGCCAAAAAGCAGACAGTTGTTTGCTTTCTTGCCCTCGACAAACGCTTTCGTGTTGTCGATCAGCTTCTGCTTTGGAATTTCGTAGCCGACAAGATCAGAAAGGCGCACATCCGGAATGTTGGTAATCGGGATAATCTCAACGTTCTCTCCTGTATGCGCAATACGAAATGCCTTGTGAAGTCCCAGTTTTCCCACTCCGAAATCTTTGTAAAACTGAACCATATCAGCCATAAATTCATCTGCGGATGCAGCCTTTGCCAGACGGATGGCCAGCTCACAGATACGATCCCGGACTTCTTTGTTGAACAGTTTATTTGGACTGTCCGTGTTCTCGTAGGAACTGATGACAGAGGCATCGCCGGACTCAAAAATCTCATCAAAAACACAGATATCAAAATCAAACAGTTCTTTGAAACGGACAAAATCATGTTTTGCCATCTGGTTGATGCTTCCCTCGACTTTTCCGACAATCTCGCAGGAGGTAGAAAATGCATTTTCTTTGTTGACCAGAAGATATGTCAGATAATCGTGCCAGAGATTTCCGGAGAAGCCGTAGCGGTTTGCCATCTCGACAAGGCGGTTCAGTGCCTCGTAAAACTGCGGCTCATATGCGCTCATATTCTCACGGAACCGGCGGTCTTTTAAGGAAATCTGAGCATTGACCAGTTTTTTGTAGGTCTCCACCAGTATCGTCATATCGCGCAGTACCTCTCCCTCTGCGAAATCGCGGTAGAGGATACATTCTTCTATTCTAATCATCTTTTTGTCTCTTCCTTCCTGTCATTTTTCATTTTATTTATGCGAAAAGGCCGCTTGGTACGGCCCTCTCTTCTGGATTAATAATTTCCGAAAATCCGGAATTTTGCGGATTCTGCCTGAAGTCCACGCAGTGCATTTTTGACCGCCGGATCACTTAAATTCCCTTCAAAATCCACGAAAAAACGGTATTCCCATTTCCGCTGCGAAATCGGCCGGGATTCGATCTTTGTCATGTTCAGATCGTTGTAAATAAAATGTGCCAATGCATTGTAAAGAGAACCGCTTTGATGCGGCAGTTCCATGCATACGCTGATTTTCTGTGCATCCTTTACAAAGCGTTTCTGACCGGAAATAATAACAAAACGTGTCGTATTGCCCCGGGCGTCAAAAATGCCTTCTTTTAAGATCTGCAGTCCGAAGTGTTCTGCTGCATATGGGCTTCCGACGGCTGCCATCGTCAAATCCCCGCTCTCAGATACTTCTTTTGCAGCGGCGGCCGTATTCAGTCGTTCCTCTGTTTTCCAGTTTTCATTGGAATCGAGAAAGCGGCGGCACTGGGCCAGTGCCTGCGGGTGGGAAATCACGGTACGGATGTCCTCAACTTTCGCACCCGGCAGTGCCATCAGCACATGCTCGACCGGCAGCTCCTGCTCGCCGACGATGTAGTGCGGGTATTCCACGAGAAGATCGTAAATGTCGGATACGATGCCTGCGGTGGAGTTCTCGATTGGAAGCACAGCGTAATCAGCCTCGCCCTTTGTGATCGCCTCCATCGCCTCTTTCCAGGTGTCTACGTGGAAACTGGTGATCGTATCATCGAAAAATTCTTTCATGGCACCGAAGCTATAGGCGCCCTCCACACCCTGGAAGACAACTCTTCTGCCGTGCGTCGGGAGATGGTCAACCTGTGTGTAATCGGTCATCTCCTCGCCGCCGTTCTCGGTCAGCAGCTGATACTGGCGCTTCCGGCTGATCGACATGATCTGCTGGAACAGCTCCTGGATGCCTTTTGTATTGAATGCATTTGTTCCCTCGCCTGTCAGCTTTTCCAGCTTCTGGCGCTCACGTTCTGCATCGAAAACGGCTTTTCCTGTCTCTATCTTGTACTGCGCAACCTCCGCCGTCAGCGCCATCCGGTGCTGGAACAGGCGGACGATCTCGTCATCGGTGACATCGATCTCGTCGCGGATTTTTCCTAAGTCTAGCATATCTGGTCCTCCTGATACTCTGCATTTGTTGCAGATATCAATATTTTACTCCATCTCCGTTTAATTTACAAGAAAAGATCTTCCGAAATTCGGCTTTTGTACAATCTTTTTCCTTTTTGACTGCTATTTCACTTTATTTTTTCACATTTCATATTACTCTGCTTTTCGACCTTTTTCCTGCCATTTTTTATCTTGCATTTATCCTGTTTTTGTGTTAAGGTGGAACACAGAAAAAATAAGTTACTGTTCACTCAGCAGGGAAACACCTGCTGTTTCGCTGCGTAAGAAAGTGATTCAGGCGTGAGCAGCCCTCCTTTTGCGAAGCAAAACTTTAAATGAGGGCTGCGAATGTTACAGTTCGCAGGGAACCTGTGAACTGTAACAAAAATAAGGATCTTCATAGGAGGTAATATATGCGACACTTAATGAGTCCCCTTGATTTCTCGGTCGAAGAACTGGACCAGTTAATGGATCTGGCGAATGATATTGAAAAGAGCCCGGAGAAATATGCACATGCCTGCGATGGCAAAAGACTTGCTACTTTATTTTATGAACCAAGCACACGCACCCGTCTCAGCTTTGAGGCTGCCATGATGAATCTTGGCGGTACTGTTCTTGGTTTTTCTTCTGCCAATTCTTCTTCCGCTTCCAAAGGCGAAAGCGTAGCCGACACCATCCGCGTGGTATCCTGCTTTGCAAACATTTGTGCCATGCGTCATCCGAAAGAAGGTGCTCCGCTCGTTGCATCGATGTACTCCCGTATTCCTGTGATCAACGCAGGTGATGGCGGACATCAGCATCCGACGCAGACTCTTACCGATCTTCTTACCATCCGTTCTTTAAAGGGTCGCCTGAACAATCTTACCATCGGCTTCTGCGGTGATCTTAAATTCGGCAGAACGGTTCATTCCCTGATTGAAGCGCTGGTTCGTTATACCGGCATTAAAATTGTATTAATCTCCCCGGAGGAGCTTCGTCTCCCGGATTACATCCGTGATGATGTGCTGCGGGCGAACAATGTTCCATTTGAGGAAGTTATTAAAATGGAAGATGTTCTCCCGAAGCTGGATGTTCTTTATATGACCCGTGTCCAGAAAGAACGTTTCTTCAACGAGGATGATTACATCCGCATGAAGGATTTCTATATTCTGGATCAGTCCAAAATGGATCTTGCTTCTCCGGAAATGCTGGTTCTGCATCCGCTGCCGCGTGTCAATGAGATCTCCGTTGACGTGGATAATGACCCGCGCGCTGCTTACTTTAAACAGGTTCAGTACGGTGTTTATGCACGTATGGCCCTGATTCTGACGCTGCTGAACATCAAAGTCGATTAAGAAAGGAGCATCTTTCGCTATGCTGAACGTAGGACGTATTGAAGAGGGCTTCGTGCTCGACCATATTAAAGCAGGAAAGGCTATGACCATTTACCATGATCTGGGACTGGACAAGCTGGACTGTACCGTAGCCATTATTAAAAATGCCAAAAGTGAAAAAATGGGAAAAAAGGACATTCTGAAAGTTGAGTGTTCGGTTGATAAGATGGATCTTGACATCTTAGGCTTTATCGATCACAATATCACTGTCAATGTCATTAAAGACGGCGAGATTACGGAGAAAAAAGAACTTCATCTGCCGAAACAGGTGGTTGATGTGATTAAATGTAAAAACCCGCGCTGTATCACCTCTATTGAGCAGGGATTAAAACATGTCTTTATCCTGGCTGACCCGGAAAAAGAGGTTTACCGTTGCAAATACTGTGATGAGAAGTATACAGGAAACAGAAATAAATAAGAGCTGTACGGCAAAGCGCCCGGAACCACGTTCGGTTTCGGGCGCTTTCTTTTATCTTTCCTATGCAGTTTTTGCTTCTTTCGAACCGAGGCACACAATCAGCCAGCCGATGAAGGCCGCAAGAGATGCGCAGATCAGCATCGCGCCAACACCGGCTGCATCGATAAGCCAGCCGCCAAACAGGGAGCTCATTACATTTCCTGCGGTGATGGTCATCGCCATATATGCCTGTCCTTTAATCGAATCCTGCGGCTCCATGATGCCGTCCACGTAATAGACGCAGGCGACGTTGATCAGCGCCCAGCCGAACATCTGGAACGGCTGAACAGCGTAGTATGTCGGAATATTAAAGGCCAGGAAGGTTCCTATGCTTTTCAGGACAAAAAACAGGCCGGAGAGACGGAACCAGAAAACACTGCTCTTCTTTTTCAGCAGATAGCCGAACAGAAACATCGTTGGCAGCTCGGAAACTGCAGAGATGGTCATCGCATTTCCCATCTCACCGCTGCCACCACCTTTTGCCATTGCAATCTGATAATTGAAGCTGTTAATCAGGCTATGTGACATAAAGATCAGAATGCAGCCAAGCAGTACTACCACGAAGGACGGATACCGTTTCAGAAAATCGACCGGACCGGCTGCTCCTGTCTCTTCTTTTTCTGCTTCTGCTTTTTTCCTGTCCTTTTTAAACGGAAAGCGAAATACACAGATGAGGAAAAGAATGGTCAGTGCGATAGCCCAGATCGGAATCATGTCTGCTCCAAAGGATGCGGTCAGCCGGCCGAGCAGCCATGATGCAATCGCATATGCAACGGAACCCATGCCGCGCCCGATTCCGTAATCAAGTTCCTCTCCCTGGCGGATCGTCTCCATACCAAGAGAATTAACGAACGGAATCATCAGCATCAGCATCGTAATGCTTGCGCCGTACAGCAGTGTCCTTACCACCATAGAACTGCTTTCTGCCGTTGCAGCAAGGGAAATGATAAGAACAAGCTGAATCAGGTTCGCTCCAAGGAGCATTGTTCGTACGGACGGGCTTTCCGGCCGATCTGCGTAGGATGCCAGCGCAGGCTGCAGAACCGCTGACACGATACAGCCAACTGCCGTCAGAAGGCCGATTTGTGTGTTTGTGAAGCCTTTTTCAAGAAGATAGACGCTGGCATACCCCATCAGTGCCGCGTATCCCATCCAGTAGCAGCCCTGTATCGTGCCGTAGCGCACGGACAGGTGTTTTTTCATGTTTTTGTCCCCCTTTTTCTACAACTTTACCCTTATCGTAGCGTATTCTACAGAAAATAGCAACTCAAAATCAACAATAAAACTATTTAGATTTTTTTCGAAATGCTTATTGACTTTTCGCTTTCCCTGTGATAAAAAGTATTTAGATAAATTTCTAATTAATTTGCATTCATACTGCCGGAAAGGAGGTTTCCATGGCATTCGCAGAAACGTTTAAAGCTCTCTCCGATCCTGTCCGGCGAAGGATTCTGGAGCTTCTGAAAAACGAAAGACTTTCTGCCGGGGAGATCGGATCGCACTTTGATATGACAGGTGCAACCATCTCCTACCATCTCGGTATTCTGAAAAAAGCAGACCTTGTGCTGGAATCCCGGGAGAAAAATTTTATTTATTATGAACTCAACACTTCCGTCCTGGAAGAAATCATGCTCTGGATTTCAGAGCTCAAAGGAGGCACTTCTGATGTGGAAAAAATATAAAACAACACTGATTCTGACAACACTCATTTCTCTTTTTCCGATGGTGATCGGACTTCTGCTCTGGAATCGCATGCCGGACACCATTGCCACCCATTTTGGCACAAACAACGTTCCCAACGGCTGGAGCAGTAAAACGATGGCAGTGATCGGTATTCCTCTGCTTCTTGCCGCTCTGCAGATTTTTACCGCTGGTTTTACTTTTTCTGATCCGAAGCGGCAGAACATCGGCCCGAAGATGATCCGTCTTGTTCTGTGGATCATACCTGTAACCTCTCTGATCGTCTGCTGCTCCATCTATGCAAACGCAGTCGGCATTGCAGTTGATATCGGTTTTGTTGTCAATGGAAGCGTTGGTCTTCTCTTTATTCTCATCGGCAATTACATGCCAAAATGCAAACAGAACTACACAACCGGCATCAAGGTTCCATGGACCCTTCACAGTCAGGAAAACTGGAACCGCACTCACCGCCTCGCCGGCTGGGTTTGGATCATCGGCGGCGTTGCCATGATCGTAAACAGCTTTCTGCAGCTTGAATGGATTTTATTTCTCACGATCGCAGCGCTGGTTTTGATTCCGATCGGATATTCCTTTCTCCTGTTTAAAAAAGGAATCTAAACCCGGAGAATTTTTTATAAGAAAATTCAACGAAGTTTCCTGTTTAAAAAAGCTTCTGTTCTTCCCTTTTTCCGGGAGGAACAGAAGCTTTTTTATTTCGCGATTTTTATATCTATAAGGAAATGATTCCTATTTTTATACTTATTCTATTGGATGCAGATTTTTCAATGATACATCAAGAATCGGTGCAGAATGCGTCAGTGCACCGCTGGAAACATAGTCTACGCCGGTGTCGAGGATAGTGGCGATATTTTCTTTTGTCACATTTCCGGAGCACTCGGTTTTTGCTCTGCCGTTGATGACGGCTACCGCCTCTTTCATCTGCGCCGGAGTCATATTGTCGAGCATGATAATGTCGGCACCTGCATCTGCTGCTTCGCGGACCATATCGAGGTTTTCACACTCGACTTCAATCTTACGCACAAACGGAGCATAATCGCGTGCCATCTCGATCGCTTTTGTGACACTGCCTGCAGCTCCAATATGGTTGTCCTTTAACAGAACGCCGTCGGACAGATTGTAGCGGTGATTCTGGCCGCCACCGATTCTGACTGCATATTTTTCAAAAATACGCATATTCGGGGTCGTTTTTCTGGTATCGAGAAGGGTCGTTTTGGAACCTTCGAGCAGCTTCGCAACGCTTCTCGTATACGTTGCGATTCCGCTCATCCGCTGCAGATAATTGAGCGCGGTTCTCTCACCGGACAGCAGAACACGGATATCGCCGTTTACGGTTGCGAGCAGATCGCCTTTTTTGACTTCATCTCCGTCTTTCACATACGGAATAATCTCGGTTTTCTCATCGAGCAGCGTAAATACTCTTGCAAATACTTCCATACCGGCAATGACGCCGTCCTGTTTGCAGAGAAGCTGTACCGTTCCCTGGCAGGCTTCTGGCATGACAGCATTCGTGGTTACATCTTCACTGGAGATATCTTCCTGCAGCGCCAACAGCAGCAGATTATCCACATTTAGTGTTCTTGTGATTGGATTCATATTTGTCTTCCTTTCTGATCGCATCCCAGATGCTCTCTTTGCAGCGTTCTGCATATTCTTCCATATCCTGGTAATCTTCTTTTCTAATATCGTACCGTTTTGCAAGGAGCTTCCATTCATCTTCCTTCGGCTCCGTTGCCGTTTCTTTGCGGTCTGCGTTCTCTACAAGACCCTCTGCGGCCCATTCGGCAGCCATCTTCTTTGCCGCGCGCTCTGCGAATACAAGGCTCTCCAGCAGAGAATTGCTTGCCAGACGGTTTGCACCGTGCACGCCGTTGCAGCTCGTCTCACCTGCTGCATACAGATGATCCATCGTCGTTTCGCTATTGCTGTCTACCTTGACGCCACCCATAAAGTAATGCTGGGCCGGTACAACCGGGATCGGTTCTTTTGTGATATCATATCCCTCTTCCAGACATTTCTGGTAAATATTCGGGAACCGTTCTTTTACATCAAGCGGAATCGTTTTCAGGGAAAGCCATACGTGCTTCGTGTGATCCTTTTCCATCTGGCGGTGAATCTCACGGGATACCACGTCACGCGGCTGCAACTCATTGGTGAAACGCTCACCGTTTTTATCGAGCAAAACAGCGCCCTCTCCGCGGACAGATTCGGAAATCAGAAAACGGCGGCCTTTCTTTTGGGAATACAGCGTTGTTGGATGAATCTGTACGTAATTGACATTTTTCAGTGCTACGTTCCTGTGGATTGCAATTGCAAGTGCATCTCCGGTCAGATGCGGGAAGTTCGTGGAATTATCGTAAATTCCGCCGATGCCACCGCATGCCCAGATCACATCCCTGGCATAAACCGGAATCAGCTTTCCTTCTTCATCCCGGATCAAAACACCCTCGCAGACATTTTTGCAGGAAAGAATATCACACATTTCCGTGTGCGCAAGAAGCGTCACGTTCGGCAGCTTTTTTACCTGCGCGAGAAGCTTGCTCGTAATCTCCTTTCCGGTTACATCGTCGTGGAACAAGATGCGATTGGTAGAATGTGCGCCTTCTTTCGTATAGCAGAGTTCCCCGTTTTCATCGCGGCGGAAATCCACACCCCAGGCGATGAGCTGATTGATGACATTTCGGGAAGAACGGATCATAATGTCGACGGATTCCGGCGTATTTTCATAGTGGCCGGCATGCATCGTATCCTCATAGAACGCATCGTAATCGTCTTCGTTTTTCAGAACACAGATACCGCCCTGTGCGAGGAAGGAGTCGCTGTCCTCGGTATCTGCTTTTGTTATCATCAGAATATCGGCTTCCTGGGGCAGATGAAGTGCCGCAAAACATCCTGCCACACCGCATCCTACAATCACTGCATCATAATACTTTTTCATTTCATTTCCTCTTTTCCGCTTCTGCGTTCTGCTTATTTTGTTACTTTGCAAGCTCGAGCATTCTTAACAGCGGCGCATGTGCGTCTGAAATTTCCTGTTCGCTTAACAGAACTTCATTCTCCTCATTTTCCAGTGCTTCTATTAATTTGTCCAATGTCACTTTTTTCATATTTGGGCAGATCTGCGTATTTCCCACTGCATAAAACTTCTTATCCGGGCAGCGCTTTTTCAGCTCTGCGAAAACGCCAAGCTCGGTTGCAACGAGAAACTCGGTATTTTTACTTGCCTCGGCATATTTGATGATGCCTGCGGTGCTTCCGACGTAATCGGCAAGTGCAACGACTTCACTTCTGCACTCCGGGTGAACGAGAAGCTTTGCCTGCGGACGCGCTTCCTTTGCAGCCTTTGCAGCTTCTGGACGGATGGCAGCATGTACGTGACAGAAACCGTCATTTAAGATGATATGTTTCTCCGGCACCTGCTCAGCCACATAGGTACCAAGATGCTCGTCTGGGATAAAGAAGATGTCGTGGTTCGGCAGTTCTTTTACAATTTTTACTGCATTGGAGGATGTGACACAGACGTCGGAATGACTTTTTAATTCCGCGGTGGAATTGACATAGCATACGACAGCCACATCCGGGTACTCTTTCCGGACTTCCTCGATTTTTTCAATCGCTGCCATGTGAGCCATCGGGCAGTCGGCATGCAGATCCGGGAGCAGTACTTTTTTGCCCGGGTTTAAGATTTTGGCGCTCTCACCCATGAAACGAACGCCGCAGAGAACGATGACACTGGCGTCCACTTTCGTCGCCATGTCGCTTAAGTAATACGAATCCCCGATGTAATCGGCAATTTCCTGCACCTCATCCGGCACGTAATAGTGTGCCATGATAACGGCATTTTTTTCTTTCTTTAATGTTTCCAGCTTTTCTCTTCTGGTATCCATTGGTTTTGTTTCCTTCCTATTTTTACTATAACGATTCAGAACCCTGAATAGTGATATTTTTTTAACACTTTAGCGCTTAGTATACCACAACTTTTGTCATGTGACAAGACAGTTGTAATATCCATTGTCCATTTTTTTCATGCCTTTTCCCTTCCCCGTGCTCTATAATAGGAAGTACTTGTCTAAGACATGAAAATCTGTGACGCAGTAATTCACGTTCTGCTGCGCTGAATTTTTGCATTATTTTCCGGGATTGCTATAAAAACACCCGGAAGTTTGACGGTTGAATAATGATCTACAAAAAAAAACGGCCACAATACCCATATTTACTGGGTTTGTAACCGTTTTATCACCATACAGCTGTCAAAGACGGGATTCTATCATTTCACCTCTGGTATCTCACTATTTACCATTTCTTCCGCCGTATCTTCTTCTATTTCTGTCTTTGTCACCTGTTTGATATGCTTTTTTTTCAGATGCAGATATACGAATTCCCGAAAAATAGTATAGAACACGGAAAGCAACGGAATAAAAACAAGCATACCTATAATTCCCATAAGATTTCCGCCGATCGTAACTGCTGCAAGAACCCAAATCGATGGAAGCCCTACAGACTCACCCACAACATGAGGATAGATCAGATTTCCCTCGATCTGCTGCAGCACCAGAAATACTATAATAAATAAAATTGCCTGTTTCGGATTTACCATAAAGATCAAAAAGCTTCCCACTGCACACCCGATGAAGGCTCCGAAAATCGGGATCAATGCCGTAAACGCAATTAAAACTCCGATCAAAAGTGCATATGGCATCCTCAAAATGCTCAATATCACAACAAACATACAGCCAAGGATCACGGCTTCCAGACACTGACCTGTAAGAAAATTTGCAAATGTCTGATAAGTCAGAGAGCAGACTTTAAGAAAAGCATCTGCTTTTTCCTTTGGAAGAAAAGCGAAAAATACTTTTCGAATCTGCACCTGCAGCGTTTCCTTCTGAAAAAGGACATAGCAGGCAAAGGAAAATGCAACAAAAAAGGCTGCCAATCCACTAACTATGGAACCCACTGCTGACATTGTGATATTCATCATATTTCCTGCACCATTTCCAAGCAGGCTTATCCCCCACTTGATCGCCTGATCCGGATTAAACTGTACCTGATCTACAAGCTTCATGATTTCCTGGTTATTATGGGAAAACTCCCGGATCCAGCTTTGCATCTGCGGAATAAAATCAGCGATACTCATCATCAGGGTTCCTATTGTCCGCGTAAGCTGCGGAATCACACCAAACATCACCAGTACAATCACGCCAACCGCAAATACGATCGTGAGGAACAGGCTTATCGGTCTTGCCAGTTTTTCGACGATCTTATTTTCTTTTTTTGCCCTTCCAAAAATTTTCTTTTCCAAAAAGCTCATTGGCACGTTGGTCACAAATGCGATCGCTCCGCCAAGTACAAATGGAAATACGATCCCCCATATTGCTTTCAACACATCGAGTACCACATTAAACTTCCACAGTGCGACCACAAGAAATGCTGTAAACACAATAAGTTCCCGGATTTTTTTTACAGATTTTTTACTTATATCCACTATCATTCTCCTCTTTTTCTTAATTTCATGCGTATCCATTTAAGTAGCTGAATAATCGGAAAACTTGCAAACGCAAATTTTCAAACTCAAATTACTCCCCTTTATTAGACCTAATCGTATAACAGAATCGGTACCTCTGTCAAGATTTTTGAAATTATATTTAAAGTATAATAAGATATAGTCGCTATTTTCTTTCTTGCCTTTTCCCTTCCCTATGGTCTATAATAGAAAGTACTTGTCTAAGATACGAAATTGCTGATAAAGGAGCATTCTATATGAACAAAAAGGAAATTGCCGAAATTAAAAAACTGTTTACCCCATCCCACTGTGCGATCACGCGAATCTGCGGATGCTATGTGGATGCGGAAAAGAATATTAAGACAAAATTAAAAGAAGCGTTTCTCTCTCTCGAAGAGGAAGAAATGTTTAAGTATTTTAAGATTTTTAAAAGCACCCTCTCCGGTACCATCGGAAAGAATCTGCTGAATATGGAGTTCCCGCTCTCCCAGGAAAGTGAGGGCGGCACACAGGAGTTTCTCTTAAAACTCCGCAACAGTGAGCTGAAGGACGAAGCGCTGATTGATGAATTTTATGAAAAGGTGATGGCGGATTATCTCTATCCGGAAAACTACTATATTATTCTGATCCATGGTGCCTACGATGTACCGGGACGCGCTTCTGATAATCTGGATATGGACGATGCTTCCGATTACGTCTATGAATTTATCCTCTGCAGCATCTGCCCGGTAAAACTCGACAAACCGGGTCTCTGCTACAATGTGTCCCACAATACGATTGAAAACCGCGTGCAGGACTGGGTGGTCGGCGCACCGGAAAACGGTTTTCTCTTCCCGGCCTTCACAGACCGCAACACGGATATCCACAATCTGCTGTATTTCACGAAAAACGCAGAGATGGATCAGCCGGACTTTCTCGACCACTTCCTGGGCTGTCAGGCGCCGCTTTCCGCGAAATCTCAGAAAGAAACGTTTCAGTCTATTATAGAAGAAACTCTCGATTCCGCCTGTGATTTTTCTACTGTTATGACCATTCAGGAGAACTTAAATACCATGATTGAAGAGCGGAAAGACGATCCGGAACCGGTGGTGCTCGATAAACACGAGGTAAAACGTCTGCTCGCCAGCAGCGGCGTACCGAATGAACAGCTTGACGAGTTCGACGAGAAGTACGAATCCATTGCGGATGAGAAAGCAAGCTTCGTTGCCTCGAACGTGGCCAGTACACGGAACTACGAGATCCGCACCCCGGATGTTATCATCAAAGTCAGCCCGGAAAAGGCCCAGCTCATCGAAACCCGTACGATCGACGGAACACCGTATATTCTGATCGAGGCAGCCGATGAAGTGGAAATCAACGGAATTCTTTTAAAACCGTCACGGCCATCCGATGCGAATGATACCGAATTTTAACAGCCAAATGACAGCGAGTCTTTCTCCCTGTCCGAAAAAAAAGCGGCAGTCCCAGACAAAAGGGCTGCCGCTTTTTCTTCCTTTTTATTTATGCTTAGCAGAGTGCTTTTCCAAGTGCAATGCATGCTGCCTCAGCTTCATCATCTGGCGCGTCTGCGCAGATCACGCTGTCGCATACCAGCTCGGCGCCATCATTTTTGCAGCTTTCTTCCCAGGTGCGCATCCACTCGCCGTCTCCCCATCCATAGGAACCGAACAGAGCGATTTTCTTTCCGGAGAGTTTGGATTCACATGCGGAGAACATTGGCTCGAACTCGGTATCTTCCAGCTCTTCTGCCCCCATAGCCGGGCATCCGAAAGCGATTGCATCGTATGCATCTACATCATCCGCAGAGAAATCTGCGCAAGTCAGAACAGAAACTTCTGCGCCTGCCTCTTTTGCTCCCTCTGCTACTTTCTGTGCCATCATTTCTGTGTTGCCGGTTCCACTCCAATAAACTACTGCTACTTTGCTCATGTTTCAAATCCTTCTTTCTTTATTTTCTGATTCCGGGGGATTTTTCTTTCCCCGATCCTACTGCCCTTTTTATGGTATGCAGGATTTTATGTTAAACAGCTACGGTGAGCTGTAAAACGCTTCTTCCCTGCTTCCAGAGACGCAGATACACGTTTCTGCATTTCTGATAGCGCTGAAATGTTTTCTGTGTTTCGCACTCATTGCAATAGACCTTCCAGCATCCCTTGCATTTATAATTGTGGCCTTTGTTCTCAATAAAACCGATCACATCACCGAGCGGATAGTTGAGAAACACACCGATCTCATGCGGAAATCCTTCTTTACACTCTGCTACCCGGGTTTTCAGGCGATTCAGTGCATAGGCAATGTCTGTATTTTCATATCCATAGGATTTTAAAAACGCTGCATTCTCCGGATTTTCCAGCTCCTTCTGGAGAAGCCCTTCACGGTACACATAGACCAGTGCTCTCGTCTCATGCTCCCGCAATACAAAGATGTGAATTCCTTTTGGTTCCAGACAGGCACTCCAGTATGAAATCTGATCTTCCAGTTCTTCTTTGGATGAAAATGTCATATTACATAAATTTGCGGCTTTGATGGAAGCCAGCGTTGCCGAACAGTGTTCGATCAGAAATCTCTCAATCATGCCTTTTACGTCTCCTTCTTACATTGCTGCTGCGCAGTGCTCATCTAATACCGAGCGAAGTGCGGTGGCACTGCTGGTATGGATTCTTGCGATCGGAATATTGTTTTTCTTTGCTTCCTGGGAAGCAGTGATGACCATTTTGTGGGATACGGTGTTGGTAAAGAGAATCATCAGATCCGGATTCCCAATTTTTTTCTTAACGGAGCCATGCTCTTTCGGGAACACCTTTGCTTTACATCCATAGTCTTTACAGATATCTGTATATTGACACACCATTCTTTCATTTCCACCGATAATTACGACACTCATCTTCTCTACCTGCCTTTCTGTTGTTATCTTATGCTACTTGAAATTAGTTTATTCTAACTCCTGTGTTTTAAGAAAGAATCCCTCTACCGGGATCCCGTATGATTTTTGGTTTTATCCGTTGTACTTTAATTAGCTACATCTAACTGTTGGGTATATCATACCGTTTTTGTCGGATTTTGTCAAGGATATCCTGCAAATTTTTCCGGCTTTTCTTGAGAAAATTGTATCATTTTCTTTTTCACATCACGCTGGTGAAAGAATATTCGCAATGGAAGCAGAGACTTTCCCTGCTTTTGTTAAAAAGCCGCTGGAATCTTAAGAAGAAGACTCCAGCGGCTTTCCCGTTGCTATTCTGTTCTGTTTTTTATACCGGCTCGTCCAGCAGGTTACCCATACTCTTTAAGCCAATGTAAAGAGTAGATGTATTGTGAAGCAGTGCGGAAGTGGTTGGCTGTAAAATGCCGCCCACGCCGAGCAGAATCAGTCCGGCATTGAACGTAACGATAAAGCGGTAATTCTTATGAATCCGTTTCATCAGACGGTTGCTCAGCATACGAAGCACCAGAATTTCTGCCAGATCGTCTGCGGCAACGGTGATATCCGCGATCTCACGCGCAATCTCTGCGCCCTCGCTGATGGCGATTCCAACGTCTGCGGCAGAAAGTGCCGGTGAATCGTTAATACCGTCACCGATCATAATGACTTTACGTCCCTCTGCTTTTTCTTTCTCCACAAAGTTTGCCTTATCCTCCGGCAGTACCTCAGCATAGTACTCGTCCACGCCGACCTTCTTCGCGATCGCTTTTGCCGTGCGCTCGCTGTCTCCGGTCATCATGACGATCTTTTTCAGACCTGCTTTTTTCAGCTGACGGATAATTTCGGCCGCCTCCGGACGAAGCGGATCCTCAATGCAGATAACTGCTGCAAGTACACCTTCTAAGGCAAGATAGAGATGAGAATACTCCTCCGGCAGATGACGGAACTTCTCTTCCATTCCTTCCGGAATGATACTGTTCTCATCCTCAAATACGAAGTGATAACTTCCAATAATCGCTTTTTCGCCATTGATCGTTGTAGAAATACCGTGTGCAACGATATATTCTACTTTGGAGTGCATCTCCTCGTGATCCAGATGTTTCTCTTTTGCCGCGTCTACTACGGCTTTTGCCATGGAATGCGGAAAATGCTCTTCCAGGCAGGCTGCGATGCGCAGAAGCTCATCCGGGCTCTTTGTTTCGCTGAAGGATACCACCTCTGCTACGGTCGGCTGCGCTTTTGTCAGTGTTCCGGTCTTATCGAAAACGATCGTATCCGCTTCCGCCACAGCCTCCAGGAATTTACCGCCCTTTACGGTGATCTTGTGCTGGTTTGCCTCGCGGATTGCAGATAGAACGGAAATAGGCATGGCAAGTTTTAACGCACAGGAGAAGTCTACCATCAGAATAGAGAGTGCTTTCGTTGCATTTCTGGTCAGAAGATACGTCAACGCCGTTCCGCCAAGGGAATACGGTACAAGACGGTCTGCCAGATGCTCTGCCTTGCTCTCCAGTCCGGATTTCAGTTTCTCGGACTCTTCGATCATCGCGGTAATCTTCTCGTAACGGCTGGATCCGCCGGTCTGCTTCACAAGAATGGTAAGCTCGCCCTCCTCAAGAACCGTTCCCGCATAGACAACGGAACCTAAGGTACGGCGTACCGGAACAGATTCTCCGGTCAGAGAAGCCTGGTTTACCATACCCTCGCCGTTGGATACCTCGCCGTCGAATGGAATCAGATTTCCCATATGTACGACAATCTCGTCGCCCGCAACAATTTTTTCAGACGGAACGAGAATTTCCTGGCCGTCTTTTTTCAGCCATACCTTTCCGACGTTCAGCGACATGCTGCGCGCCAGATCTCCGACGGATTTTTTATGCGTCCATTCCTCAAGCAGCTCTCCTACGCCGAGCAGGAACATGACAGAGCCTGCGGTTCCATAGTCGCCGCGGAGCATCGAAACACCGATTGCGGTTGCATCAAGAACCGGAACTTCGATCTTTCCCTGTGCCAGTGTCTGGATTCCTTTCCAGATATATTTTACGGAAACAACCGTAGTATAGATGGCACGGATCGGTGCCGGAAGAAGCCATTTTCTTCCAAAGTGGTAAATCACTTTGCTGATCAGCTTTTCCTGATATTCGTTGTTTAACGCTCTGCCGGAGCTCTCAAGCAGTCCGGTCGGCAGCTCTACTTCCTCGTAGTGGAAGAGCTGTATCATCCGAATCACAGCGGCTCGTTCTCCCTCGTAACAGATCACGGCATCGCCGGTTCTGTCATATACCTTCGCGAAAGATACCTGGTTCTGATTCTGCAGATAGTACAGCAGTGTCTCTGCCTGTACGGAGGACATGCGCTTCTGTGCCAGATGGATTCGGATTCTGCCTCTGCTTTCGTGTTTAATATAAAATTTCAAATCTTATGCCTCCTAGAAAAACACCTGCAGAGAATTCTGCAGGCGTTTTGTTTTTTCCGTATGAATACGACGTAAATCAGATGTTGCTGTGTACAGCTTATGCCTCAACCGTATCCTCTGCTTCTGCTTCAACAGCTTCCTCTGCTGTCTCTTCAGCTACATCCTCTACTGCCTCTTCTGCTGCTTCACGCTCTTCGTTGATCTGTTTTGCGTCAGCATAGATGTCCTCCGCATTCTCCTGGATGGTCGTTACCGTATCCATAACAACTTTCTTTGCACGAAGAACAGCTGCGGTGCAGTTGGTGTAAAGTTTTTTCGCATCCTTGCTGGACAGTGCTTTGATACCTGCTGTTCCGAATAATACTCCTGCTGCGAAAAGTCCTGGATGTTTTAAATCTTTGATTGTCATATTACATTTCCTCCTATTGTTAAAATAAATTTTTCCTGAATTTTACATCTTCCCCCGCTGTGGTTCACAGTATAGCACTCACCTGCTCGGTTAGACAATACGTACAGTTCTTTTTGATAATTATTTTCATTAAAACAGGGAAAACGGAAGGAATTTTCACCCGTTTTCCCCGTTTTTCAGCCTTCCACCGCTGAAACAATCACATTTTCAATATCCTGATTCTGAATATAGCCCTTTGCCTTCAGTCCGGATTTCATCACGTCCATCCACATCTCTCCGCTTAAGCGGCAGATGGTATGATCGCTCAGTTCTACGGTACAGCCCTGATCTTTGAAGCATTCTTCTCCACAGGCAATCTTGTAAAAATTTTTGCGGCTGATTGCACCGATGCTCTCCAGTGTATTCACCATGCGATACACCGTAGCAGGCCCGATGCTGCTGTCTTTCTGCAGAGCTTTATAGTAAATTTCTTTACAGCAGGAGCACTCCTCTTCCAGGATAATATCGAGCAGAATCCGTCTCTGTCTGGTTATTCTGCATCCCTGTTCCCGGAGCTTCTGAATAATCAGTTCTCGCTTCATCTGTGTTCTGTGATAATTTCTGGCTTCATGCTTTGTCTGTTCCTGCGGCATACGTTCTACCTCCTGATGATGATTCCTGTCCTGTCAGTCGCAATGTCCCTTGCACTGCCCGCAGTTACCACCACAGCTTCCCTTGCCACTTTTTTTATCTTTAATCATACTGCGTACTGCAAGTCCTACCAGACCAACAACGACTACAAGTGTGATAAAAGTTCCCATAGAAACAACTCCTTTCTTTTCAAAAGAGTCCGCATCCTGCAGCGGATGCCGGATACGGACTCTTCATCAGATACATGTTCTCTATCTGTCACAGCAATTATTTGCTGAACATTTTGTTGGTGGAAACGCTCAGAGTTGCGCTCTCTTTGTAAGGTCTTACCAGCAGATATACAAATCCAATGATGAGCAGAACAGCAACTACCGTTCCGATTCCAAAACCGCCGCCGATGAACAGGTTACCGATCTGATAAATGCACAGGGATACAACATAGGCAAGCAGTGTCTGATATCCGATTGCAGTAAAAAACCATTTGGTATTGTTCATCTCACGTTTGATTGCACCCATTGCTGCGAAGCACGGTGCGCACAGAAGGTTGAATACCAGGAAGGAATAAGCTGCTACCGTAGATAAGCTTCCTGCGAGCTGTCCCCAGATCTCGGCACCGTCTTCTGCAACTTCACCAAAGCCGAACAGGATACCGAAGGTACCAACAACGTTCTCTTTTGCGATCAATCCGGAAACAGCTGCAACAGCCATCTTCCAGTCGCCCCATCCAAGAGGTGCAAACAGAGGAGCGATCACGCTTCCGATGGAAGCCAGGATACTGTCATTTAACTGCTCAGCTTCCAGCATTCCGAAGGATCCGTCAACCCATCCGAAGTTCATCAGGAACCACAGAACGATGGTAGACATCAGGATGATCGTACCGGCTTTTTTGATGAAAGACCAGCCACGCTCCCACATGCTGCGGAGAACGTTGCTTACCGTCGGCCAGTGGTAAGCCGGAAGCTCCATAACAAACGGAGCCGGATCGCCAGCGAACAGTTTTGTTTTTTTCAGAATGATACCGGAGCAGATGATTGCTGCGATACCAACGAAGTAAGCACTTGGTGCAACCCAGGAAGCTCCATTAAACAGAGCGCCTGCGATCAGGGCGATGATTGGAAGTTTTGCTCCACAAGGTACAAACGTTGTTGTCATGATGGTCATTTTACGGTCACGGTCATTCTCGATGGTACGGGAAGCCATGATACCAGGAACACCGCAACCACTTCCGATCAGCATCGGAATGAAGGATTTTCCGGAAAGTCCAAATTTACGGAAGATACGGTCCATGATGAATGCAACACGCGCCATGTAACCGCAGGACTCCAGAAATGCCAGGAACAGGAACAGTACCAGCATCTGCGGTACGAATCCAAGTACGGCACCAACACCGGCAACAATACCATCCAGGATCAGACCCTGCAGCCAGTCAGCGCAGTGGATCGCGTTCAGCAGATTTTCAATGGCCGGCGGAATGATCTCTCCAAAGAGTACATCGTTGGTCCAGTCCGTTACAAAAGTACCTACTGTTGTGACAGATACATAATATACAACCCACATAACAACTGCAAAGATCGGAAGTGCCAGCCAGCGGTTAGTTACGATCCGGTCGATCTTATCCGATGTTGTCATGGCGTTTTTCTTGTTCTTTGTGACACAGTCACCGATGATGCTGGAAATATAAACGTAACGCTCGTTTGTAATAATACTCTCGGTATCGTCATCAAATTTGTCTTCCAGCTGTTTGATCTCGGCAGATACATCCGGAACGGATTTCATCTGCTCTGTGATCTTATCATCTTTCTCCAGAAGTTTGATTGCAAAGAAGCGTTTCTGCTCATTTACAATATCACTTCCGAGTTTGCTCTCAACGGTGCGGATGACTGCCTCCACATCCTTGTCAAACTCATGAACTGGTACAGCAGCACCTTTTTTCTGTGCAATCTGCACTGCTTTATCAGCAGCTTCTTTGATTCCGGTTCCTTTCAGCGCAGAGATGGTTACAACTTCACAGCCCAGCTTTTTCGCCAGTTTGTCGATATGTATTTTGTCTCCGTTCTTTTCAACAATATCCATCATATTGACAGCCATGATCACCGGAATACCAAGTTCCATGATCTGTGTGGACAGATACAGGTTACGCTCAATGTTGGTACCATCTACGATGTTCAGAATCGCATCTGGTCTTTCATTAATCAGGTAATTTCTGGCTACCACTTCCTCCAGTGTATACGGAGATAAAGAATAGATACCCGGAAGGTCCATGATGGTGACATCTTTGTGGCCTTTGAGCTTTCCTTCTTTTTTCTCGACGGTTACACCTGGCCAGTTTCCTACGAACTGGTTGGAGCCTGTCAGTGCATTGAACAATGTTGTCTTACCGCAGTTCGGGTTTCCTGCGAGTGCAATCTTAATTGCCATTTTTTCCATGCCCCTCTTTCTTTGATTTTTACTGATTTTAATAACTTCACAAGCCTTACCAATATTGGCTACAGCTTGCTTTTGTTAGCATCCGCTAACAAGCAGACAAAAAAATTTACTCTACTTCAATCATTTCGGCATCTGCTTTTCTTAAGGATAATTCGTATCCTCTGACGGTTACTTCGACCGGATCGCCGAGCGGAGCAACTTTGCGCACGAATACGTCAACACCCTTGGTGATTCCCATATCCATGATTCTTCTTTTGACCGGACCGGAACCGTTGAGTTTTACAACTTTAACGGTTTCTCCTACGGAAGTCTCTTTTAAAGTCTTCATCTTCTCTCCTTCTTTCCTATCAAATCAGGATTTTGGCTGCCATATCTTTTCCAACGGCTACCCTGGAATCTTTCACATTCACGATGAGATTGCCGTCGATTTCCGATACGACTGTCACGTTTCCGCCAACGACGAAGCCAAGATTTTCAAGAAATCTTCTGGTCTCTTCTTTTCCGCCAACTTTTCTGATTGTGTAACATTCGCCTGGATTTGCCATCGTTAAAGGCATAGTCAATTACCTCCTGTGTATGATAATGAGTTTCATCTCTATTTCAGTTGTTAGTATATGCTAACGTACGTTAGATGTCAACTGCTTTTTTACTATTTTTTTGTATTTTTTTCTGAAATTTACTCCGTTACTGAGAAAAAGCCTTCGTTAAGGGCCCTGTTTTTTTGAAAAATAAGGCAGAACAGAGAAATTTCGTATCTCCCTGTTCTGCCCTTTTTGCTTTCCATTTTTTTTTAGAAACGGTACATCATCTTATGCCATTTTGCACCGCCATGTGTCGAGTCGGAAAGTTCAATATATTCGTATCCGATCCTTTTGTAGAATGGAATCATATGATCCTTGCACGTAAGAACAACGGCTTTTTTGTCACGCTCTCCTGCGCTTTTTACCATATGACGCATCAGTGCTTCTCCAATGCCCTGTTTCTGGAACTTCGGATTGACGTCCAGTCCGAAAATCATCTGATAATCACCGTCCGGGTTGTGCAGCGTGGCGTCATGGTAGAGTGCATCCGCCAGATAATCGGTATCCGCACAGCAGCCATTGCAGAAGCCTGCGATTTCGCCGTCTTCAGTTTCCGCTACAAAAAAGCTGTTTTTGCAGGTTTTGTACCGCTCCATGAAGTCTTCATAACCTGCCGCCTCGGCAGCCGGGAAACATAGCGCCTCCACCTCGGCTACCTTTTTCAGATCTTCCTCTTTTACCGGACGGATCGTATACTTTACTTTTCGTTTTAAATAGGGCTTCAGTCCCGCAACGACTTCTTCCACCGTTCCATCCACGAACGGATTCTTCAGTCCGGCCAGCTCCAGCAGTGCAAAATATCCCTTGCTTCCGCCTGCCTGGCAGAGACGGTAATAATCGCCCCACGCCTTTTCCGGCTCTTTTTTGGAACGCTCAAAGAACTGGAAAGCACAGATCTGTGCCAGCGCATAATCAATATAATAGAACGGGTTCACAAAGATATGCTGCTTCTGCATCCAGAAACCGCCCTCCTCGAGGAACTTGTGGCCGTCATAATTTCTCCATGGCATATAGGTCAGCTCTAACTGATGCCAGATCGCACGGCGCTCCTTGGCCGTCATGCCGATATTTTCAAATACCTTATGCTGGAACTCATCCACACATACCATGTACGGAATCACTTCCAGCGCGCTCATCAGGTGCGCATAACGGTAATCATCTGCTTTCTCTCCAAAGAATGCATTCATCCAGGGGTATGCGAAATGCTCCATTGTCATCGAGTGAATCTCCGCCACCTCGCTTGTCGGGAATACCATATCCATAAACGGAATCTGTTTTGCCGCTGTATACGCCTCGAACGCATGGCCCGCCTCATGAGTCAGAACATCAACGTCCGCGCTCGTACCATTAAAATTGGAGAAGATGAACGGCGCCTTGAACGTATTCAGAAATGTGCAGTAACCGCCTGTCTGTTTTCCCGGCTTCGTCTCCAGGTCAAACAGCTCATGCTCCACCATAAAATCAAAGAACTCACCCGTCTCTTTCGACAGCTCATGGTACATCTTCTGCGCCTTCGCAACCAGTTCCTCCGTCGTTCCTTCCGGAACCGCGTTTCCTTCCGGGAAAATCAGCTCCTCATCGTAATAATGCAGCCTGTCCACTCCAAGCCGTTTCTCCTGCTCCTTCCGAAGCTCCAGGCAGAGCGGTACAATCTTCTCCTTCACCTGCGCACGGAACTTTGCAACATCCTCCGCCGTATAATCGTATCTTCCATAGCTCAGGTAAATAAATTCAATGTAAGAAGAAAATCCCAGCTTCTTCGCAATTTTATCGCGCAGCGGAACCATCTTGTCATACAGCGCATCCAGCTCCCCGGAAATCTCTTCATACAAATCTCCCCATGCCGTCATCGCCTCTTTCCGCATCTGGCGGTCCGTACTCTGCATCGCCTTCAGCAATCCATAAAAATTACACGTTTCGCCCTTAAATTCCGTCGAAGCATTCGCCGTAATTTTACTGTACTGCTGCGTCAGATTCGCCTCTTCGATCAGATCCTCCACGATACAGTCGTCCGCTAATTTTTGGCCAACCTCCATATTCTTCACAAAGAATTCCCCGAACTCCTCTGCAAACTCTTTGATAAACGGAGACTCCAGAATCACCTTCTCTGCCTTTTGTATCAGCAGATGGATCGCCGGAATCGTCTCATTCCAGAACTGAACCTCTCCTTCATAAAACGAATCTCTGGTGTCCACCGTATATCTTACCTGCGCCACTTCCGCCATTGTCGCCCAGGCATCCTCGCGCGTTTTTTCTTCCATAAAAAGTCCGCGCAGCTCCTCATATGATTTTGCCTCTTTGAGCGCCTTCGTATACGCTCTTACTTTTTCCTGCTCTGCCTCCATGTCCGGCCTTACGTATTCAATTTCCGAAAACTTTTTCATCTTCTCTTACCTCCCTCTATTCCAGAACGCCCAGATTTTTCAACTCATGATAAACCCGGGACGCCGGCAGTCCCATCACATTATAATAGTCTCCCTGGATTCCTTTCACAAACTTTGTCCCAAACACCGTCTGAATTCCGTATCCTCCAGCCTTATCCGACCACACAGGAGCCTCCCCCTCTTTCTCAAGAGCAAGATACCCGTTTATCTCCTCCTCTGTCATCGCATAAAACTCTACATCTGTGCGGTCACAGAACGATACCACACGCTTTGCGTCCCCCTCTGTTACCGCAATCGTAACTCCAGTATACACCTGATGCACCCTTCCCTGCAACTGCTGCATCATACTTCTGGCATGTTCTATCCCCTTCGGCTTGCCAAGGATCTCCCCTTCAAAAGCCACAACCGTATCCGCCCCGATCACAACGGCATCCCCTTCGGTAATCTCCGCAACATCCAGACATTTCAGCCGTGAAAGCTCCTCCACAACCTTCTCCGGTTCCGCAGACGTCACAACTTCTTCCGCCCCTGAAGCCTGAACCTTACACCGTATTCCCAACATCTCCATCAACTCTCTTCTTCTGGGTGACCCCGAAGCCAATATCACTTTCATCCTGCTGTCTCCTTTATTTTTTCTTTCATGACATGCATTTTTTTCACACCATGCAGCGGTCCGCGGGAATGTGCGGCTTGCGCCGGATGGCCGGATAAAATAAGTACGCCGGGAACGAACACAATCCACTCGTGTCCGTTCCCGGCGTACTTATTTTATCCAGATGCCTGAATTTCCGTCTTAAGCAAAGCAAAACGATAAGCCGGGTTATGTCGTGTGTAATCATCTATCCAATGGAACTGTCGCCAGTCCCCTTAAGCGACCCACCTGAAAACATGACGGGCAGCCATATACGTTTTCTATTCGGTCTTGCTTCGGATGGGGTTTACATGGCTTTCTCTGTTACCAGAGAAACGGTAGTCTCTTACACTGCCTTTCCACCCTTACCAGGAAAAACCTGGCGGTATCTCTCTGTTGCACTATCCCTGGAGTCGCCTCCGCCGGACGTTATCCGGCATCCTGCCCTGCGAAGCCCGGACTTTCCTCACCTGGCCCCTTTCGGTCCTGCCAGCCGCGATTACATATCTTACTTTGTCAAAAACGGAACATCAGACAGTTAATAATCATATCACAAACTTTCTCTGTTGTCCATCCCCCAAATCACAGATCCCGCAAAGCAGCCTCTCATACATCAAAACAGCTTCCGCCCACAAACTCCCGCAGAATCGAATTCTTTGGAATATCCTCAATCGGCACTCCGACAAAATAATCCAAAAACTTCAGCAGCCGCTTTGCTTCCTGGTACTCCGGCTCTCCCTCCTCAATCTGGAACAAAAGCGGCTCCGCATACAGCTTCAGCACCGAAAGCTCATACACCAGCGCTGAATTGAACATCACATCCGCCTTCTCCTGATTCGGGAAAATATTACGATCTTCCCCGCGGCGCACCGACGGCCACATCGCAATCGTCTCCTTCGCCGACGTCGCCCGTGTCCGGCTGTCACGCACCATACGCCGGATCAGCCGGCCATCCGTCGTCGGAATCCGGTTGTGTTCATCCACATTAATCTGCGTCAGCGCACTGATATAAATCCGGAATTTACTTTCCGAAGGAAGCGACCATGTCAGTTTTTCATTCAGCCCGTGAATTCCCTCCAGCACCAGCACATCGGTCTCCTTCATCTGAATAAAATTCCCCTTGTACTCGCGCTTGCCCGTCTTAAAATTAAAATACGGCAGTTCCACACGCTCTCCGTTCAAAAGTGCTGTCATATCCCGGTTCAAAAGCTCGATATCCAGTGCTTCCAGGCATTCAAAATCATAGTCGCCGTTTTCATCCCGCGGCGTATCTACCCGGTTCACATAGTAATTATCAAGGCTGATCGGATGCGGCGTCAGACCATGCGCCGAAAGCTGGATCGACAGCCGGTTGCAGAACGTCGTCTTTCCGGAGGAAGACGGACCCGCAATCAGCACAAATTTAACCTGCTTTCTTTCCGCAATCTGCTCCGCAATCTTCGCGATTTTCTGCTCCTGCAGCGCCTCCGCAATCAGCATCATCTGCTGAATATTGCCCTTCGTGATGCGTTCATTTAAGTCGGCAACCGTGGAAATTCCCATCTGCTCACCCCAGCGCTCCGATTCCCGCTGCACCTGGAACACCTTCGGGGAGAGATTCGCTGCCGGCACCGTCTCCGGCGCCTTTTTCTCCGGCATCTGCAGCACAAAGCCGTCATCGTATAAATAGAGATCAAAATACTTCAGATAACTCGTATCATACGTCATAAATCCATAATAATAGTCTTCAAAATCCCCGAGACTGTACAGATTCACACGGGAGACACGGCGGTAACGGAATAAGCGGTCTTTATCCGTCATGCCATGCAGCCGGAACCGTTCTCTCGCCTCGTGCGTATCGACACTCCGCTTATAAATCGGCACCGCCTTTTCCACCTGTTCATGCATATACGCTTTTACTTCGTCCAAAAACGCCTGATTCAGCGTGATATCGCCGTCCACCGTGTAGAAAAAGCCCGAACCCGCCGAAAAATGCAGCATCACATGGCGGATCTTATCGTAGCCTCCCACATGATACACCGCTTTTACCAGCAGAAGAGAAAGACTCCTCTGATACGTTTTATGTCCGATCTCATCCTTCGTTGTCACAAATTCCAGTTCACATTTTTTTTTCAGCTGTTTGTGCAGCTCCCGCAGCCGTCCGTCCACTTTCACAAGGACAATCGGCGCGTCCATTGTTTTTTCAAAATCCTTTGCAATCTCATAATAAGAGCAATTTTCCGGATATTCGTATCCTTTTCCATCAATTGTTACCTGAATCAATTGTAATTCCTCCTTCTTGCAAAACTTTCTGAAAATTCAGAAGTGACAGAAAAGGCGCGCCCGAAAATTACAACTGCTGAAATTTTCAGACACGCCCCTCTTGTGCAAACGCTGTCGTTACATCGTATGGAAACGCGCAAGCGCAGATTCCAGTACTGCCTCTTTTTCTTTTAATTCCCAAAGGCGCTGTGCTGCCTTTTCACTGGAGTGATCCGAAAGCTGGCGGATCAGCGTCTGGTTCTGCTCCTGCTGTTTCAGAAGGTATTCCCTCAGCACCGGATTTTCCTTTTCCAGAAGGCGCGGTCCATAGAAAAGCTCCTCCGCCTTCAGATTCTCCTTTTCCCCTGGCACTGCCCGCAGAATCGGATAATATTTTCCATCCTCCTCTACAAAATTCTCCTGTGCAAGGAAAAATCCGTGTTCCAGAAGCCATGCACGCACGCGGTCGATATCCGACTGCGGCTCCAGGATCAGCTCCCGAAAACCGGACAGCAGCGGCTCACCTTCGCTTAAAATTCTTACGGTAAGCCCGCCGCCCATGCCCGCGATGAGAAGAGAATCACCCTCTCCCGCACGCAGGGCATGGAGTCCGTCGGAAAGTCTTGTTTCTATGTAGTCCCCCATCTGGTACTGCGCAATATGCTCCCTGGCCCGCTCCAGCGGTCCGCGGTTCACATCCATGGCGATTGCGGAGGAAATTTTTTGCTGTTCCAGCAGCGCAATCGGCACATAACCGTGATCCGTTCCCACATCGACCAGGCAGCCGCCCGGGGTGACAAACTCCGCTACTGCGGAAAGTCTTTTTGATAACTGCATTTTCCTGTCGTCCTTTTCTTCCTCGCAGATTAGTCCAGGTAATCTTTCAGCTTTCTGGAACGGCTCGGATGGCGCAGTTTACGGAGCGCTTTCGCCTCGATCTGACGGATACGCTCTCTTGTAACATTAAACTCTTTACCAACCTCTTCGAGGGTTCTCGCACGGCCGTCATCGAGTCCGAAACGGAGACGCAGAACCTTCTGCTCACGGTCGGTCAGTGTGCTTAAGACATCCTCCAGCTGCTCTTTCAGCATCGTGAATGCTGCCGCATCTGCCGGTACCGGCACATTGTCATCCTGGATGAAGTCACCGAGGTGGCTGTCCTCCTCCTCGCCGATCGGAGTCTCAAGAGAAACCGGCTCCTGGGAAATTTTCAGGATCTCGCGGACACGCTCCACAGACATATGCATCTCCTCTGCGATCTCTTCCGGCGTAGGTTCGCGGCCTAACTCCTGCAGTAACTGACGGGAAACGCGGATCAGCTTGTTGATCGTTTCTACCATATGAACCGGAATACGGATTGTTCTCGCCTGATCTGCAATCGCTCTTGTGATCGCCTGGCGGATCCACCACGTTGCATACGTAGAGAATTTGTATCCTTTGCGGTAGTCAAATTTTTCCACCGCTTTAATAAGACCTAAGTTACCTTCCTGAATCAGATCCAGAAACAGCATCCCACGGCCTACGTAACGTTTTGCAATCGAAACAACAAGACGAAGGTTTGCCTCTGCCAGACGTTTTTTTGCTTCCTCATCTCCCTCTTCCATTCTCTGTGCCAGCTTGATCTCTTCCTCTGCAGAAAGAAGCGGCACTTTACCGATCTCTTTTAAGTACATGCGGACCGGATCCTCAATGCTGACGCCTTCCGGAACGGAAAGGTCGATGTTCTCCATATCGATCTCTTCTTCTTCAGAAAGATCGATGTCATCGTCGTCCAGAAGGAGAAGATCACGGTCTGCCGCATTTGGATCCTCGGTCATGTCTGAGAGACGCAGTACATCGATGCCGCTTGCCTCCAGGTATTCAAATACCTTCTCCATCTGCTCCGCGTCCAGCGGCATATCGCGGAAAAAGTCGTTGATTTCCTGATATTCCAGGACGCTCTTTTTCTTTTTGCCGTATGCTACCAGCTCTTTTAATTTTTCCATAAATTTTGCTTTATCGAACTCCATTGACTGTCCATCCTTCCATAGCTTGTATATATTCTGTCCCTGCCCTGCGAAATTAAACACGCAGAACAGAAGATTCCAGGGTTTTTCTTGGGTATCCAGTTTTGCTTAAAAAGTGAATTCCGGAAGCTCCCCTGCTTTCCACCGCTCCAGGCTTTTTTTATCTGCCATTAATTTCTGCAGCGCCGCCATATCGGTCACATTCATATGTGCCGACTGATACGCAATGCTGTTTTCTTTCATATTGCAGATCACATCATGCAGCGCGCGCCGTTTTTCCTCCTCTGTCTCCAGCGGGATTCTGGCATTAAAAAGGCCTGCAACTTCTTTCTGCTCCTCGGAATCAACAAACTGATTCAAAAGCTTTGCCGGATTCACCCCGCCCTCGTGATACTGCAGCACAATCATCTCTGCAATCTGGCGGTAAAGAGGTGTGGTAAAATCCTCCGGCGTAATATATTTTTCCAGTTTTCCAATGAGCGCCGGATAAGAGGTCATCCATGTCAGCATCAGCTTCTGTGCTTTTTCGACACCGCCCTCTTTCTCTTTTTTGTTTGCGGCTGTATTCCGCGGCTTGACACGCTCCGTCCTTCCGGCTCCTGATAGTGCCATCTGACCGACCTGCTTTCGCAGTACTTCGACGGCAATCCCGTATTTTCCTGCCACTGCCTCAAGATAACTGTTCCGCTCGATCTCATCCTCGATTGCAACGAGACGACGCACCGCCTCATGCAGGAAATCGGATTTGCCCTGCGGGTCGGCAAGGTCGAAATCGCGTTCCTTCATGCGGATCTCATACAAAACGCTGTTCTCCGCCTCTTCCAGACGTTTTTCGAACGCTTCGCAGCCCTCGTGCTGGATAAACTCATCCGGGTCCTTATACGGTCTCAAATTGACGACACGCGTTGTAAGACCAACCCCTTTGAGCATCGGAATCGCACGAAGCGCCGCTTTAACGCCTGCCTCATCGCTGTCATAGATCACAAGAACCTCGTCGGTATACCGCTTCATCAGCCCCGCCTGCAGCGATGTGAGTGCTGTTCCAAGAGAAGCTACCGCGTTATTGAATCCTGCCTGGTGCATGGAAATTACATCCATATAGCCCTCGCAGATAATCAGATTTTTTCTCCGTGAAGAGCGCGCCAGATGCAGCCCGTAGAGATTGCGGCTCTTATCGAAAATCTTTGTCTCCGGCGAGTTCAGGTATTTCGGCTTTCCATCCCCCATCACACGGCCTCCGAAGCCGATCACGCGGCTGTTGGCATCCATGATCGGATAAATGACACGGTTCCAGAATTTGTCCTGCATGCCGTGCACCTCGTCCGCCAGAAACAATCCCGACTGGCGAAGGATTTCATCGTCATACCCTTTTTCTTTTAAAAAGCGGTACAGCAGGCTTCCGTACTTATCTGAGTAGCCAAGGCCGAATTTCCGGATTGTATCATCCGAAAGGCCGCGCCCCTTTAAGTAATCATAGCCCTGCTTTCCGCGTTCGGTGTGGAGCTGGTAATAATAGAATTTTGCCGCCTGTTTGTTGATTTCCAGCAGCGTGTTCTTTAAATCCGCCTGCTCCTTTGCTTCTTTCGAATACTCCATCTGCGGAAGCTCCACCCCGGCCCGGTCGGCCAGAAATTTCAAGGCTTCCACAAACGTGAAGTTTTCGTATTCCATCAAAAATGTGAAAACATTTCCTCCGGCTCCGCATCCGAAGCAGTAATACATCTGCTTTCCTGGGCTGACGGAAAAGGAAGGGGACTTCTCATTGTGGAACGGGCAGAGCCCGAAGTAAGAGCTTCCTCTTCTTGTCAGCTTTACGTAGCCGGATATCACATCTACGATGTCATTTTTCATACGAATCTCTTCCACTAAATCATCGGAATATCGCATTTTTTCCTCCCTGTATCTAATAAACCGCCCAGGCTTTCGGCACGAACAGCTCCTCGTATTTGTGCATGGAATACTGATCGGTCATACCGGCAATGTAGTCGCATACCACCTGTGTCTTGTCCTCGCCGCACCCGATCAGATTCCGGTACTCGCGGGACATCTGCTCCGGATGCTCCTGATAGTAGGTGTAGAGGGAAATCAGCATCTTCTTTGCCTTCTCTTCCTCTTTTTTCGCCTCCGGGTTGCGGTAGACGTTCGCGAACATCAACTCCCGCAGCATGCGCATGCCCTCGGCAATCTCCGCCGACTGGCGCACATACTCCGTTCCGCGGCTCTGCTCCACAATATCGTGGATCAGCGTATTGAGCCGCTCGCGGCACGTATCGCCAAGAACAACGCGGATCGTAATCGGGATGTCATCCTCGCTTAAGATGCCGGCGCGGATGGCATCGTCCATATCGTGGTGGATGTAGGCGATCTTGTCGCAGAAACGCACAACCTGTCCCTCCAGGGTCGACGGTTTTCCCGCCGTGCGGTGGTTCAGAATCCCATCCCGCACTTCCCAGGTCAGGTTCAGGCCCTGTCCTTCCTTTTCCAGAACCTGCACGACACGGACGCTCTGTTCCGCGTGGCGGAAGCCCCCGGGATGCACCGCATTGAGCGCCGCTTCCCCGGAATGGCCGAACGGCGTGTGGCCGAGATCGTGGCCGAGCGCAATGGCTTCGGTCAGATCCTCATTCAGATTCAGCGCCCGCGCAATCGTGCGGGCAATCTGGGACACCTCGAGTGTGTGCGTCAGGCGGGTCCGGTAATGATCGCCCTGCGCAGCAAGAAACACCTGTGTTTTGTCTTTCATCCTGCGAAAGGCTTTGGAGTGGAGAATCCTGTCCCGGTCTCTCTGGTAGACGGTGCGGATGTCACACTCCGGTTCATATCGGTCCCTTCCTCTGGAATTCCGGCTGTGCGCCGCATAAGGACTCAGCTCCTGAAATTCCCGTTCTTCAAACGATTCTCTCAAGTTCAAACGAAGACCACCTCTTTCCCGGTAATATGCCTGTAACAGTTCTTTTCATTGTCCTCCTATTTCCTATATTCGGTGCCCGATTCCGATTTCCTTTTTTATTTTTCAAATTTTTCAAATTTTTTCAAAAAAAGTGTTGACGGCTTACAACTCTGGTGCTATAATACATCTTGTCGTCAGCGAGATGACAAAAACTTAAAGAACATGCGGAAGTGCTGGAATTGGCAGACAGGCCAGACTAAGGATCTGGTGGTCATTGCGATCGTGTGGGTTCAAGTCCCATCTTCCGCATGAAATTTAAAAACTACATAACATGCGGAAGTGCTGGAATTGGCAGACAGGCCAGACTAAGGATCTGGTGGTCATTGCGATCGTGTGGGTTCAAGTCCCATCTTCCGCAGAACGAAAACCCTTGTGCATGCAAGGGTTTTTTCCTGCTCAAAAAAATCAGAGGAAATTCCTTTCCGGATCCCTCTGATTTTTTATTTTTCTTTTTTTCAGAATTTTCTCTGCAATTTCTGTTTTTACAGGTTCGGTCTTACAATCTTCGGTGTATAGCCAGCCTCTTCCAGTGCTTTGACAATACGGTTCTTGTGATCGGTGCCGAATGCCTCCATTGTGATGCGGAGCTCTACTGCAGCACTTCTGTTCGTTGTGAAGAACTGGTTGTGGTCCAGTTTGATGACGTTTCCGTTCTCGTTTGCAATCACCTGGGAAACGCGTACCAGCTCGCCTGGTTTATCCGGCAGAAGAACGGATACAGTAAAGATACGGTCTCTCTGGATCAGTCCGTTCTGGATCACGGAAGACATGGTGATGACGTCCATATTTCCGCCGCTTAAGATCGAAACAATCTTTTTGCCTTTGACATCCAGATGCTTTAATGCAGCCACAGTCAGAAGACCGGAGTTCTCAACGATCATCTTGTGGTTTTCTACCATATCAAGGAATGCTACGATCAGCTCATCATCATCCACAGTAATGATCTCGTCCAGGTTCTGTCTTACATACGGGAAAATCTTGGATCCCGGTGTCTGTACTGCAGTACCGTCTGCAATTGTGCTGACAGGAGATACGGTCATTACCTCGCCTTTTTCAAAAGAAGCCTTCATACAGGCTGCTCCGGACGGCTCAACACCGATGACTTTGATGTTTGGTTTCAGCAGCTTTGCCAGTGTGGAAACACCGGTAGCCAGTCCGCCTCCTCCGATCGGAACAAGGATATAATCTACGAGCGGAAGCTCCTGAATCACTTCCATAGCGATGGTTCCCTGGCCGGTTGCAACGGTCAGATCATCAAACGGGTGAATAAAGGTATAGCCATGCTCTGCTGCAAGCTCGTATGCTTTTGTACATGCCTCATCGTACACATCTCCGTACAGAACAACCTCAGCGCCGTAGCTCTGGGTACGCTCTACTTTGATGAGCGGTGTGGTAGTCGGCATTACGATGACAGCCTTTGCACCGTAGCATTTTGCCGCATACGCAACGCCCTGTGCATGGTTTCCTGCAGATGCGGTGATCAGTCCTTTTGCGCGCTCCTCTTCACTTAAGGTGCTGATTTTGTAATAGGCACCGCGCAGCTTATAGGCGCCGGTCAGCTGCATATTTTCCGGTTTTAAGTAGACTTTATTTCCCGTCTGCTCGCTGAAATATTTGCTGTAAACCAGTTTGGTCTCCTGTGTTACTTTTTTTACGATTTCAGACGCTTCCTCAAATTTCGGGAGTGTCAGCATTTCTTCTGCCATAGTCTTTTCTCCTTGTTGTCTTTTTTAAGCATTCTCTTCGGATGTATGGAACAGTGCATTTACAAACTGGTCTGCATCAAATTTCTGTAGATCGTGGATGCTCTCGCCCACGCCGATGTATTTGACCGGAATATCAAGCTCGGACTGGATGGCAACGGCGATACCGCCCTTTGCAGTTCCGTCCAGCTTCGTCAGAATGATACCGGTGACATTTGCCACTTCTGCAAACTGTCTTGCCTGCTGCAGCGCATTCTGGCCCGTGGTACCATCCAGCACCACCAGCGTTTCCAGGTATGCCTCTGGGTACTCTTTTTCCAGAATCCGGTAAATCTTGTGGAGCTCTTCCATCAGGTTCTTCTTGTTGTGAAGTCTTCCTGCCGTATCACAGATCAGCACATCCGCATTTCTGGCTTTTGCCGCTGCGACTGCATCGTACACGATGGACGCCGGATCTGCTCCGTTCTGTCCGCCGATGATATCCACGCCGGCGCGGTGCGCCCACTCCGTGAGCTGCTCGCCTGCCGCTGCACGGAACGTATCTGCTGCCGCAAGAACAACCTTTTTGCCCTGATCCTTCAGAAGGCCGGCCAGCTTTCCGACGGAGGTCGTTTTTCCGACTCCATTGACACCGATCACCAGCACTACCGATTTCCGGTTTTCAAATTCATAGGCTGTATCGCCTACATCCATCTGTTTTTTGATGCTCTCGATCAGAAGCTGTTTGCACTCTGCCGGATCGGTAATGTGCTCTTCTGCCACCCGTTCTTTTAAGTGGTCAATAATTTTGGTCGTTGTATTGATGCCGATATCTCCCATGACGAGAATCTCCTCGATCTCCTCATAAAAATCGTCATCAATATTGGAATAGCCGCTGAAAATAGAATCAATTCCAGCTACAATGCTGTCTCGGGTCTTCGTCAGACCGTTGACAAGACGTTTGAAAAAGCCTACTTTCTCCTCCGCCATACCGTTCGCCTCCCTTTATCTTTTCTATCTTACTTCTTTCGTATTGTATCTTATTCGTTTCTATTTGTCCAGTTCTCCCTCGATCAAATCGACAGAAACAAGGGTAGAAACACCCTTCTCCTGCATCGTGATGCCGTACAGACGGTCTGCCGCCGTCATCGTACCGCGCCTGTGGGTGATGACGATGAACTGGGTATTTTTTGTCAGCTTATGCAGATACTGTGCAAAACGCGTTACGTTGGAATCGTCGAGCGCCGCCTCGATCTCGTCAAGTAAACAGAACGGGGACGGCTTTAAGTTCTGGATTGCAAAAAGCAGCGCAATCGCGGTCAGTGCCTTCTCGCCTCCGGAGAGCTGCATCATATTCTGCAGTTTCTTTCCCGGCGGCTGGGAAATGATGCGGATACCTGCCTCGAGTACATCCGTGTCCTCCTCGAGTTCCAGCGTTCCCTTTCCGCCGCCGAACAGCTGGCGGAACACGCGGTCAAACTCTTTCCGGATCTCCTCGAATTTTTCCGTGAACTGCTTGCGCATACCGGCATCCAGCTCATCGATGATGCCCTGCAGTGTCTCTGCCGCCTTGACAAGATCGGTGTGCTGTGCATCGAGAAAGGCGTGGCGCTCCGAAATCTCTTTGTACTCCTCAATCGCATTCACATTGACAGAGCCAAGCTTCCGGATCGCATCTTTTACTTCCAGCACACGCCGCTTTAATTCACTACGCTCCGGAATCTCCTCCATCTGGAACTCTCTTGCGTGGCCCGGTGTCACTTCGTACTCTTCCCAGAGATACGAGGTCTGTGCCTCTTTTGTCTCCTCCAGCTTTTCTTTCTGGCTGTTCAGACGGAAGCACTCTTTGTCCATCAGGGAAATCTGGTCGGAGAGCTGATCCCGCTTCTCGAAAAATTCTTTGTGATCTGCGCTTAATGCTTCTTTTTTCTCCTGCAGTTCCACAATCCGGCGGTCTTCCTCTTCTTTTGCCTGCACTGCTGCTGCAATCGTCTTCTGGATCTCCACGATGTCCTGCTGTTTCCTTTTGACATCGTCTTTTTCCTCCGCCGCTTTTTCCAGCATGGTGCGGCTTTCCGCTTCCAGTTTTCCCGTCTCTTCCTCAAGACGGCGGATGTTCTGGGCAAGGAATCCATCCTTCTGGGACAGATTTGCGTAATTTAACCGGATTTCTTCAAGATCCTTCGTATATTCTGCTTCCCGGCGGCGAAGCCCTGTAAGCGCCTCCTGTGCCTTCTGGATATTCTCCTGCAGCGTGCTTTCCCGCTCCACCGATTCCTGCATTTCCTGACCGATGACTTTCCGGTTCCGCTCAATCTCGGCGATCTGATTTTCAATCTCGAGACTCTCCTTCTGAAGCGCTTCAAAATCCAGACGGATTTCCGTCTTTTTCTCGCGCGCTTTTTCCAGATTCAGGCGCACCGTATTCTGCTCGATGTACTGCCGCTGCAGTTTTTCATTCAGCTCGGTGCGGAGATCACGGATTTCATTCCGCTTATTTTTCTTCTCTTCAAGTTCCTGCTGGATTTCCCGCAGTTCCTTCGCAAGACCCTGTACGCTCTTTTCGAGTTCCTCAATCTCACGCCGTCTTCCGAGCAGGTTGCTGTTGTTCCGGAACGAACCTCCTGTCATGGAACCGCCCGGGCTCAAGAGCTCGCCCTCGAGGGTTACCATGCGGAGCGTCTGACGGTATTTCCGCTGAATCACAATGGCATGGTCGATCGTGTCGACCACCAGCGTTCTTCCAAGCAGCTGTGCCACAAGGCCCTCATACACCGGGTCGTACGAAACAAGTGCATTTGCCACACCAAGCACACCGGTTTCTCTTGCCGCATCCTCATTCACCTGCGTTTTTTTCCCGCGCATACTGGTGAGCGGAAGGAACGTCGCACGGCCGAAATGGCCCCGTTTCAGGTATTCAATCAGGTATTTCGCCGTCGCCTCATTGTCGGTGACAATATTCTGAATGCTGCCGCCAAGTGCGGTCTCGATCGCCGTCTCGTACTTTTTCTCCGCCTGCAGAAGATCCGCCACAACGCCGTGGATGCCGGGATTCCGGTCTTTCTGCTCCATGACCTTCCGAATACTGTTTCCATAGCCGTCGTACCGCTCGGTGATGTTCTTTAAGGATTCGAGCCTTGACGCTTCTCTGTGGTAATTGGTCTGGCCGGCTTCCATCTCTTTCGTCTGGTTCGAGAGATCCGCCGTCAGCGCGGTAATCTTCTGATCTGCCTCCTGGTACTGCTGTTTCAGGCTGCTTACCGTCTCTTCGAGCGCTTCAAACGCGTTCTGCAGTTCTTCCATCTGCCCGTTCTGTTCGGACTCGCTCGTCTTTAAATGCAGCACCCTCTGGCTTAATTCTGCCTTTCGGATGCCGATCTGCTCGAGCATCGCATCGTAGCGCTGCATTTTTCCCTTCGTGGAACCCCGCTGGTTCAGAAGGCCGATGACTTCGCTCTTATCCTGTTCACTCTGCAGCTCGACTGCCTGGATCTGCCCCTGGCATTCCGAGAGAGCGGCCTCTTTCTCACTCTTTTCCGTCTCTGACGCAAGAAGTGCTTCATGAAGCCCGTCCTTTTCTGCCTGATATGTATTTTTTTCTGCCGTCTTTGTGCGGCTCTCCGCGCGGATCGCCTCCAGACGTTCTCTTAATGTGTCGCTGTTCCTCTCCGATGCATGAATCTGCTCGTTCAACACCTCGATCTGGTTTTCGAGCTGCTGACGTTTCAGTGCATTCTCCCCCGCCTGATCGCGCGCAGAAAGAATCGTCTGGTCCAGTTTTTCCTGCTCCTGTTCCAGCTTTTCATACTCCTGCTTCGTATGCTCAAAAGCCTCTTTCGTGCTCTTTAACTGCTCTTCTGTAATCCGGTACCGGTCTTCTACTTTCGCGAGATCGTTCCGGATGCGCTCCATCTCGAGCAGAAACATATTGATATCGAGGAGCTTTAATTCCTCTTTCTTCTTTAAATAAATCTTTGCCGTCTCAGACTGGCGTTCCAGCGGCTCTAACTGCCTTGTCAGTTCCGAGAGAATGTCGTTGACGCGCACCAGATTCTGCTGCTCTTCCGCCAGCTTCTTTTCGGTCACGGCCTTCCTTCTCTTGAATTTGACAATTCCTGCCGCCTCGTCAAACAGCTCCCGGCGCTCTTCCGGCTTACCACTTAAAATCTTATCAATCTGACCCTGTCCGATGATGGAATAGCCTTCTTTTCCGATACCGGTATCGTAGAACAGCTCGTTGATGTCCTTTAACCGGCACGATGCACCATTCATCAGATACTCGCTCTCACCGGAGCGGTAGAGCCGTCTCGTCACCGTGACTTCCTCGAAATCGACATTCAGCTTGTGGTCGGAATTGTCAAGTGTAATTGCAACCGACGCGTAGCCGAGCGGCTTTCTCGTCTCGGTTCCGGAGAAAATAACATCCTGCATATTTCCGCCGCGGAGCTGCTTGGCGCTCTGTTCGCCGAGCACCCAGCGCACCGCATCGCCAACATTGCTCTTTCCACTGCCGTTCGGCCCTACAACGCCGGTAATACCGTCGTGGAACTGCAGAATGGTTTTGTTGGCAAACGACTTAAATCCCTGCATTTCAATGGATTTGAGATACATAATTCACCTACGCTTTTTTTCTGGCAAGAATTGCATCGTATGCCGCTGCCTGTTCTGCCGCTTTTTTCGTTCTGCCCTTTCCGGTACCGAGCGCTTTCTTTCCGACGCTGACCTGTGCCCAGAAGCTCTTGTCGTGATCCGGTCCCTCTTCTTTTAAGATGGTGTAAACAATCTCTTCATCCGTCTCACCCTGGATCAGCTCCTGCAGAATCGTTTTGCTGTCGTAGAAAAGCTGTTTGTGTTCGATATCGTTTAAGATATAGTTCAGAACGAACGTTTTTGCCGGTTCAAAGCCGCCGTCCAGGAAAATCGCACCGATCGTTGCCTCCATAGCATCCGAAACGATGGAATCGCGGTGACGGCCGCCGGTTGCCTCCTCGCCCTTTCCAAGGAGTAGAAAGCTGCCAAGGTCAATCTCACGGGCACAGAATGCCAGTGCCGGTTCACAGACGAGGCTGGCGCGTTTTTTCGTCATCTCGCCCTCCGGGAGACGCGGGAATGTCTTGTATAAAAATTCGCTGGATACAACTTCCAGCACGGCATCTCCTAAGAACTCCAGACGCTCGTTGCACTCCAGGCGCTCCATATGGTGCTCATTTGCGTAGGAAGAATGGCGCATCGCCATCTCCAGCAGTCCGAAATCCTGAAATTTATACTGGATCTTCTTTTCCAAATCCACGAGTTTATCAATATTATTCATAACCTGTTTTAAGCCTGTCCTTCCTCATAGTTACCGTTTGCAGGTGTTCTGCGGACGGTAACAAAGGGGCTGTCCTGTAGCAAACAGCCCCTTCGCCATTTTCTATTATTCTGCCAGTTTCTTTTTGATCGCTTCCACCGCATCCTCAACCGATACGATGTGCTCTGCTTCTTCTGCTTCGATCTGGATATCAAATTCTTCTTCAATTCCCATCACAATCTGAAATACATCCAGGGAATCCGCTCCCAGATCATCTGCAAAGGTTGTCTCCATGGTTACTTCATTCGGATCTACGTTTAATACATCCGCAATGATCTCCTGTAATTTTTCAAACTCCATCTTTCGCTGCCTCCCTGCTGCTCTTATAGTCTGCCAGATGCTCCTGCACTTTCTGCGAAATCTTCTCCTCGCTGAATGAAATGCACTGGAGAATGGAATTTTTAAATTCGTTGGCTTTTGAGCTTCCGTGCGTTTTTACAACGAGTCCTTTTAAGCCAAGCAGCGGTGCTCCGCCGTACTCACTGGCATCAAAAGACTTCAGTGTCTCTTTCAGCGCCGGTTTCACAAGAAGGGCTCCGATTTTACTGCGCAGAGATGTCATCATGCCCTGTTTTACCTTGGAAATCAGGGTCGCGCCGACGCCCTCATACAGCTTTAAGATAACGTTTCCGACAAACGCCTCACAGACAACAACGTCTGCGGCTCCGTTTGGAATTTCTCTTGCTTCGATACTGCCGACAAAGTTGATATACGGGTTTTCTTTCAGAAGCGGATACGTCTCTTTGACGAGCGCGTTTCCTTTTTCTTCTTCCACACCGATATTCACGATTCCCACACGCGGATTTTTAATGCCGACAACGTGTTCCATATAGATGGAACCCATCATGGCAAACTGCACCAGATGGGACGGTCTTGCATCAACATTCGCACCGCAGTCGATCAGAAGGGATACACCGTCTTTCGTCGGGATCAGCGGAGCCAGCGGCGGGCGCTCTACGCCCTTGATGCGTCCTACGATCGTCTGTCCGCCGACCAGGACTGCTCCGGTGCTTCCGGAGGAGACAAACGCGTCTGCCTCTCCGCAGCGCACTTTTTTCATGCCGACAACGATCGAAGAATCTTTTTTGTGGCGGATCGCATTGACCGGCGGCTCTCCCGTCTCAATGATCTCGGTTGCCGGAACGATCTCAACCCGCTCCTTCGGGTACGTATATTTCTGCAGTTCTTTTTCGATGACATCCACCTGGCCGACCAGCTGGACTTTGACACGTTCATCTGCGTTTACGGCCTCAACGGCGCCTTTTACCGGCTCCACAGGCGCATAATCGCCGCCCATCGCGTCCACTGCAACTCTGACTAAGTCACTCATGTTTTTTCCTCTTTTCTCTTTTCTAAAGCGCGTTTGAAAACTCTTTTTCTTTCAAAAAACCGTTTTCAACCACGCTCTAAAAGCACTTATGCAAGTGCTGTATTAACTATACTAAACTCCTTTGCAAAAATCAAGCACAAATGCCCATCCGCGCTTTCTCCTGTATTCCAAAAAAGCGGGTGGATTTATCTTTCCAAAATCCACCCGCTCTGTTTTGTCTTATTTTTCTTAAGAAACCTTGACTCCGCTCGAATTCATCTCATGACCGTCTATGGTTGTATTCCGTGCCATGACACCGGTATCCGGATCCAGATAATATTCCTCACCATCCTGCGTGAACCAGCCGGTCTGCATCTGACCGTTGTCCGCCAGATAATACCATTCTTCTCCGCTCCAGTACCATCCTGTCACCATGTATGAATTTTCATCAAACACGTACCAGTAGCCGTCGATATTCTGCCAGGTATTGGTTGCATAGCTTCCATCATTATTCTGATACTGCCATCCGTTTTCATTCTGAACCCATTTCCCTGCCGGAATTACCGTAACTTCTGTTACCGTACTCGTCGCCATGGAAACAGTATTTCCAACCGTGTTTGTTGCCACAACGTAATAGTAATCTTTGCCCTCCGCCGAAGTATCGACCTGGTATGTCACTTCTGTTGCGCCTTCAATCGGCGTTCCTCCGCCGTTGGAATTTACGTTGTTCTTATACCACTGATATGTTACTGTGCCTTCTCCCGTTATTCCTGCCTCACAAGTCAGCTTTCCAGATGTATTTCCAACGGGAATCTGCAGGCTCTCCACCGGATTTACCGAAAAAACCGGCTTTTCCAGATTGGCATCTACATGAACAGCATCGCTGTCCTCTTTTGAAATATCTACACTGGCCGAAGACGAAACCGTCGTCTCAGTTCCCATCATTTTATCCATCAGACTGTCTGTGGAACATCCTGAGAGGAATACTACACTGCACATGCATGCTGCCAGAAATATGATTCGTCTATTCTTCATATGCTTTGCACTCCTTTTTTATAATTGTTACAAAAATGTTGCAATATTGTTTCAATTCTCACCGAGACCATTATAGCACATCACGACACACCACGTCAAATCTTTTATATGACGCTTCCAGACAACCCGCAGAGACAACAAAAAAGCCCCCGGTGACGGGAGCCTTTTGCTGCATTGCACATCGGAACTGATTCCGATTTATGAATATTAGTCCATTGCAACGACTTCTTTTTTGTTGTAAGAACCACAAGCTTTGCAAACTCTGTGCGGCATCATAAGAGCACCACATTTGCTGCATTTTACAAGGTTCGGAGCAGACATTTTCCAGTTTGCTCTTCTCTTATCGCGTCTTGCTTTGGAAGATTTATTCTTAGGACAAATGGACATAGTTACACCTCCTTAAATTTGCTGAATATATCTTTGATTGCAGCCATTCGGGGGTCTAGCCCTGTGGTATCACAGTCACAGGTCTGAATATTCAGATTCGCACCACAACGGCTGCAGATTCCTTTACAGTCATCTTTACACAGCACTCGAATCGGCCATTGGACTATGAGCTCATTACGAACCAGTTCTTCCACATCGAGCTCGTCTCCCTCCACAAACGAAGAGTCCTCTTCTTTTTCCTCGCGTTCTTCCTCTGACAGATTCAGATCAATCTGCAGATCGAACTTGAGCTGGAATGGAGTCGCTACCGGTGTCAGGCATCTTGCACATGGAATCTCCATTGTAAGGTCTGCACTGCCGGTGATCGTGATCACACGATTGCCTTCATGCGTAAGGCCAAGGATAACAGGATGTTTTTCGATTACCCGATAGTCCTGCCCGCCGATCGAAAAAGTTTCGGATGTAAGCGGAATTTCATACTTTTCGGACTTTCCGTCCTGCGCAAATAACTTGGTCAGACTGATTTTCATATTGTTCTCCTAATCACACTTTACCAATTATACCCGGGAAGGTAAGAATTGTCAACTGTTTTTTGAATTGTTTTTTATTTTCCTTTTACTAACTCTACTGTCTCCTCGCAGATTGCGATTTCCTCGTTGGTCGGAATAACGCATGCTGTAATCTTGGAGCCTTCTTTGGTGATGATTTTCTCAACGCCGCGGCAGTTGTTTGCCTCAGAGTCGAATTCCAGTCCCATGAACTCGAATGCTTTGCAGATGGTCTCACGAAGCGGGATTGCGTTCTCGCCAAGTCCTGCTGTAAAGGTGATAACATCTACACCGCCCATTGCTGCGATGTAGGAACCGATGTATTTGATAATACGATAAGCGTATGCTTCCAGGCAGTGGATGGCATCCTGATTGCCTGCCTCTGCTGCTGCAGATACATCACGGTAATCGCTGGAGATACCGGTCATGCCAAGCATACCGGATTTCTTGTTCAGAATGTTCAGAACCTCAGATACGGTCAGGTTCTCTTTGTTGCACAGATATTCAACAAAGGCCGGATCGATATCACCGGAACGGGTTCCCATGATAACACCTTCCAGCGGAGTAAGTCCCATGGAAGTATCCACACATTTGCCGTTCTTTACAGCGGAAAGAGAAGCACCATTTCCCATATGGCAAACGATGATCTTCAGATCTTTGTAGTCTTTGCCAAGGAAATCTGCTGTTCTCTTGGATACGAATTTATGAGAAGTTCCGTGGAAGCCGTATTTACGGATTGCGTATTTCTCATAGTACTCTTTCGGAATACCGTACATATATGCTTTCGGAGGCATGGTCTGATGGAATGCGGTATCAAATACTGCTACGTTCGGAACGCCCGGCATCAGTTTCATGCAGGCATTGATTCCCATCAGGTTTGCCGGATTGTGCAGAGGACCAAGGTCAGCGCACTCCTCGATAACTTTGATTACTTCGTCATCGATGATAACAGAGTTTGTGATCTTCATTCCGCCGTGCAGAACGCGGTGTCCGATGGCATCTACTTCTTCCAGGCTCTTGATGACGCCGCTCTTCTCGTTTACCAGAGCGTCCAGAACCATCTGGATTGCCTCTACGTGTGTCGGCATTGCTGCTTCTGTTACCTCTTTTTCGCCGTTCTTTGGCTCATAAACGAGGCGTCCGTCGATACCGATTCTCTCACAGAGTCCTTTTGCCAGGACGTCACGGTTATCGTAATTGATCAGCTGGAATTTCAGAGAGGAACTTCCGCAGTTTACTACTAATACGTTCATTTCTAAATTCTCCTATTTTAAAAGTCTTATTAAAACTTCTGGCCGGCCTGTTCTCCGCAGCCGGCCAGAAAACCGCTTGTAATTGGTTTTATTTCGTGCTTACTGTGCCTGGCACTGTACAGCAGTGATTGCTACAACACCAACGATATCCTCTGCGGAGCATCCACGGGACAGATCGTTGACTGGAGCTGCGATACCCTGCGTCATTGGGCCGTATGCTTCTGCTTTTGCCAGTCTCTGTACCAGTTTGTATCCGATGTTTCCGGCATCCAGATCCGGGAAGATCAGAACGTTTGCTTTTCCTGCTACTTTGCTGTCCGGAGCTTTGGATGCACCTACGCTCGGAACGATTGCTGCATCAAGCTGCAGCTCGCCGTCGAGAGCGAGATCCGGGTTTGCTTCTTTTGCAATTCTGGTAGCCTCAACAACTTTGTCTACATCAGCATGTTTTGCACTTCCTTTGGAGGAGTGGGAAAGCATAGCAACTCTTGGCTCGTTTCCGGTCAGCATGCGGTAGGACTCTGCGGAAGACTCTGCGATTGCAGCCAGCTCTTCCGGATTCGGGTTCTGGTTCAGACCGCAGTCACCGAATACGAATACACCGTCATCGCCGTACTCGCAGTCCGGAACTACCATCAGGAAGAATGCGGATACGAGTTTTGTGCCCGGTTTGGTCTTTAAGATCTGCAGGCATGGACGAAGGGTATTTGCGGTAGAATGGCAGGCACCGGAAACAAGTCCGTCTGCATCTCCCATTTTAACCATCATAACGCCATAATATGTATAGTCATTCAGGATGGTCTCTCTTGCTTTCTCCGGAGTCATGCCTTTCTTTGCACGAAGCTCTACCAGCTTATCTACATAAGCCTGTGTTTTCTCGTTTTTCTCTGGATCTACAATAGTAGCTTTGGAGACATCCAGTCCCTCGCTGCCTTTCTTTACTGCCTCTTCGCTTCCGATGATGATCAGATTTGCAAGGTCCTCTTTCAGGATCTGTGCAGCAGCCTCATATGTTCTTCTGTCTTCTGACTCTGGCAGTACAATTGTTTTTTTGTCTGCTTTTGCTCTTGCTTTAATTGTGTCAATAAATCCCATGATCTTTTGACTCCTTTCGATAAATTTACTCGATATTCTCATTGTAGTACGCTTTTTGCCCTTTCGCAAGTATAAAATTCAAAACAACTGGACAAAAAATCCAAAACGGAGGAATTCTTGCATTCCTTTTCTGTTTTTGTTACGATAGGGCTATGTGATCCGCGGTTCCTCTCTGTTTGGAATCGTGCTATTTTTTTCGAAAGAAGGTACGTTTTATGACCATTACCGCAGTCATTGCAGAATATAATCCTTTTCATAACGGCCATGCTTATCAGCTGGCAAAAGCCAGGGAACTGACCGGGGCGGACTATCTTGTCGTGATTATGAGCGGCGATTTCGTCCAGCGCGGCGCACCTGCGATTCTTGACCAACATGACCGTGCGGAGCTGGCGCTTCTTGGCGGCGCGGACCTTATCTTACAGCTTCCGTGTCACTTTGCACTCGGCAGTGCACAGCATTTCGCACGCGGGGCGGTATCGCTTCTTACTGCGCTTGGCTGTGTCGATTTTCTCTGCTTTGGCAGTGAATATGGAGACACGGCGCCGTTTCTGGAACTCGCTGATGTTCTGCTCCACGAGCCGGAGGAATACCGTGAGCTGCTCTCCGGTCTGCTTCGGAACGGACTTTCCTTCCCGACGGCGCGCGCACAGGCACTTTCCGCTTATTTTTCTGACAGCGCTTCCTTCTCTTCGCTTCCAAAAGAAGAACTTGATACCTTTTTAAAAGAACCAAACAATATTTTAGGCATTGAATATGTCCAGGCACTTCTGCTGTCACAAAGCCGCATTCGGCCGGTAACGATCCGCCGGGAGGGCAGCGGCTACCACGAAGGAGCGCTTTTCACACATGCACTCCCTTCTGCTACAGCAATGCGGAATCTTCTTTTTTCCAATCCGCATAAGGATCTGGAACTGTCCGCGCTCGCCTCCTGCATGCCAGAAGCGGTCTTTCACGCTTTTCAGAATGCCGTCGCATCTCATGGACTGTTGACCGCCGATGATTTCAGCCTGCTCCTCGCCGCACGGCTCCTCACGGAAACGAAGGAATCTCTCTCCTCCTGTCTCGACCTCTCGCCGGATCTTGCCAACCGCATCCTCCGCCAGCGCCACGCATGCTCCTCATTTTCAGAATTCGCCATGCAGCTTAAAACAAAGGAAATGACGTATACCCGCATCAGCCGTTCCCTGATGCATCTGCTTCTGAACCAGAAAACATTGTACCCGGCCGGCTATAACCGTGTTCTCGGTTTCCGAAAAAGTGCCGGTGCATTGTTAAAAGAGATTAGAAGACGTTCTTCTCTGCCGCTCATTGCCAAGGCAGCCGACGCCCCGCGGCTTCTTACCGGCGATGCACTTGCCGCCTTTGAGAGCGATATACAGGCCTCTCTTTTTTACGAGACTGTCCGTTCTCACAAAACAGGGACACCGTTCGTCCATGAATACACAAAAAAGCTGGTTCTGTTATAGAACCAGCTTTTTTCCAGCAGCAGCATCATCTGCTGCTGTGGAACTGTATAGTCCTCCACAAACAGGAAAACATTTTTTGTATCTGCACTTTCTCTTGTAAAGTCAAACTGCATGAAACGCATCTCACCATTCAGTATAAAATTGATCATAACATGATGCATGATGTGTTCTGCTGTTCCCTGTGTGATTGCTTCCATCGTCATCTGCTGTTTTATCCGATTAAGATCATCTATATTGCCAGATGCATAACGCATGAGTATCTTCAAAATCAATGTACAGGATTTCTATATAATGATTTTTAAGAGCTTTTTCATATATTGCAGCCTGAACCGCTTTCTCCAACAACTGAATTCCTCCTTGTTTTCTCATGTACTATTAATGCTTCATAGCACTCCCGCTATAAATTACTTTCATCAGTAATTCCACATCAACAGGCTTAGCAACATGTTCATTCATCCCTGCTTCTTTTGCCCTTATTCTGTCCTCCGTGAACGCATTTGCTGTCATTGCAATGATCGGTATTTTCTTTGCATCCTCTCTGTCCAGAGACCTAATCATCTTTGTAGCTTCATAACCATTCATGACCGGCATCATAATGTCCATAAGAATGACATCAAATTCACCAAGTTCACTATTTCTGAACAGTTCAACAGCTTCCTGACCATCCCATGTTTTTGTCACGTCGGCACCTTTTTTCTTTCAGGAAATCCTCTCTTAGCTGCCCGCCGTTTTCTGTTTCCATTTTAATATTTGTACTCATTTGTCTGGCACTTTCAATGGCACGGAGGAGACTTTTGGATTCCGAAGATTCATTATAATGGGTGTAGTGGAACACTGCACTTTCACATAGTTTACAATCTCCACCATTCTTTTCTCTGCTTCTGCTTTTTCTGCGTGGAAGGAATAAAACAGAGAGACTACAGCTACACAGATTCCTATCAGACCGCCGAGCAGCTGGATCCGTTTTTCTCCACCTCTAGATACTTCTGGGGATCATCCAGGTATTTTTCAATGATTTTCAGGGATGTGCCATCCAGACGCATCTCTTCCTGTGTCTGGCCCATCTGCTCACAGATTCCCCTGTCATCCTCTTTTGCAAAAGCAACGCCTATTCCGGTGATCATCAGAGGCTCCTCCAGGATACGGAAGCTTGCATCATAATCCTTCCTATACTGAACGATAGATTCCTCGTGTGCAGCAACCGCATCTACATATCCTTTTCCCAGAAACGTATAGATCAGCTCCCGGTGTCCCAGGATGATCAGATTTCCCAGCTTTGGGATCCTCTCATCCGTCCGGTTCAGAAAGATGCTTTCCGGTTTGGTTGTGGACTGGACAACGGTAATCGTCAAGACGTCCTTCCATAGAAAAAACAGCCCATGATACAATCAATCTCGCCGCTCTCCACCAGTTCTTTTTTCTCCTCCCAGTTGATCTGGACAACCTTCACCTGTTATCCCATTCTTTTGAATGCTTCCGTAGCCAGTTCTACATCAATTCCTGTCGGTACACCATCCTCATTCAGATAATTGTATGGTGGATAGCTGTCGCTGCCGAGGGTAATAACAGGCTTTTCGGTTTCTTCTTTCGTGTTATCTGTGTTTTTGCACCCTGCCAGGGTGACTGCTAAATATCAAAAGTCCTAATAAAATTACTATAGTTCTTCTTAATTTCAATGAATGATTATGTTTTTGCGTTTACTACCCCTTTTTGTCAGCAGTTTTGTGATCACTCTTTTTAATTGCGGAATATCAATCGGCTTTCCAATATGTTCATTCATCCCGGCCTCCAGACATGCTTTCCGATCTTCCTCAAAAGCATTTGCCGTCATGGCAATGATTGGAATCTTTTTGGCATCTTCACGTTCCAGCATACGAATTGCTTTTGTTGCTTCCAGCCCATCCATGACCGGCATCATCACATCCATGATGATGACATCATACTCATCCAACCTGGAATTCTGAAATATTTCAAATGCCTCTTTTCCGTTTTTCGCTTCTGTAATGTTCAGATGCTCCTCCTCCAGGATTGCATGGGCTATCTCCATATTAATGACATTATCTTCAACAAGAAGCACCCGTTTTCCTGACAGATCCATATCCTGTGAGTAGCTGTCCTTCTGTGAATCATTATTTTCAACCAAGTAATCTATTTCAAATGGAACCGTAACCGTAAACGTGCTTCCTACATTTTCTTCGCTTTCCAGTTCTATCGTTCCACCCATCCGTTCAACAATATCTTTGACAATCGAAAGTCCCAGACCGGAGCCACTGAATGTTGTAGTTGACTGTTTGCCTTCCTGCGCAAAAGCATCAAACGCATGTTTTTGAAATTCTTCACTCATACCAAGACCGGTATCTGAACATACAAACTGAAAAACAGCTATATTCCCATCATCCGATAATTCTTCGCAATGAACATTCACTGTTCCATGAAAATGATTGTATTTAATCGCGTTGGAAGAAAGATTCATTAAAACCCTGCTCAGATGTACCGGACTTCCAATCAAATATCTGTGGCGGATTGTGCTTGCTTCCACGCCGCCTTCAAATCTTACACCATTCTCATAAGCACTCATTGCAACAACCGTCAGATTATTCCTTAACAGTTCTGCCAGATCAAAGGATTTATGTTCCAACACAAGGGAACCGGATTCCAGTTTGCTGATATCCAGGACATTGTTGATCAGATTTTGCAGATAATCGGCGGACTGAAGTACCTTCTTCCTGCATTCCCTTAACTTGACCACATCATTGTTATATTTTTCAGCGATATGGATCATCCCCACGATTCCGTTTAGCGGTGTACGGATATCGTGGCTCATACGCCGGAGAAAGGCTGTTTTTGAAAGATTCGCGCGATGAGCATCTTCCATGCTTTCCTTAAGCTGTTTCTGATACATGAGTTCCCGTGATTTTTCTTCCGTAATATCTCGTACGACATAAAGCACATCCACAGCGTTTCCATGTACATCTCTGCTCTTTACAATAAATCTGGCCAGCCGCCATTCTCCGTTTACTCCCATAAATTCAATCGAAACAGAATTCGTATTACGAAGTCTCTCTGTCAATGTATCAAAGTCAAGAAACTCCCGGTATTTTTCTCTCCCTTCCTGGGCGGCAAATGCTGTTGGAAGCCTTTCCATAACATCATCAATTTTCCCCTTTTGTCCAAGGATTTTTTGCACAAGGTCATGGCCTTTCAAAAGCTCATATGTCCGCTCTTTAACATTGGCTTGTACGATTGTTACATACAACGTAGCAATTGCGGCAATAATCTCTGACCTCTTTGTTGCATCATCAAGAGCCTTTTTCAACAGTACCGTACTTTTCAGATTTTCCCTCACACATCCAAGATGTCCGCCAACATCAGACAGCAGTGTAATGGAAATCTCATTCTGCCTCAAATCAGGATTATCTACCCCGATAAATCCATTCATCTGATGATTGGCATAAATCGGCACCGCAATCAAGGAACATATTTCCTGTGTTTTTAACAATTCATATTCTTCCGGTTCAGAATTTTTTGTCGCTTCCAGATCATGAATCACGATTACTTCCTTGTTTTCAAATCGTTTCACCCAGTTCGGCATCGAACTGACCGGGATTGCCTGAAGGTTATCTATCTCTGGTGCCACTCCATCGGCACACCATTCAAATGTATTGCTCAGGCTGTCCTTCTGATCGGTTTCCCAGTCAAAAACATATACCCGGTCTGCCCCTGTATAGTTTCCAATCGCCTGCAACAAAGAGTGAATAATTTCTGACAGCTCCTGCTCATTTTCCACCTGATCCATAAGCGATATCTGATGCAGGATCGTGTCCATACTATGTAATTTTATTTGATAGAGTTCCTGAATCTCTTTTGTTTTCATTTTCTATCCCCCCCCTGCAGTAAAACTATTATGGTTACGTCTGTGAAATAACACCGTAAGAAAGGATCCTGCTACGGCAGGATTCTCCGCCTAAACTTATGCAAAAAAACTGGTTTTATTATACTCTAACACTTTACTGCACACAAGAAAAACATTACCTTTTAGCGTTAAAAGGCAAAAAAAGAACAGCAACTGTGCCCAAAGTTCCAGTGATGTGTATCAAAAACGGAAATGGACTTTCGGCAGATATATTTTCTTCTGTTTCTCTGTCTTCAGGATCAGATGGAGGAACTGACAAAACAGACACAGACCCGCAATGATAAGATGCAGCTGATGATGGAACAGATCGTGCTGTCCAATAAGAGCAGCCAAAAAGAAAAAACAGATCGGCAAAAAGAATGAAAACAGCTTCCAGATGCCATATCCAGATGTTACCGCTTTGTGCCTGAAAAGTCGAAGTTGAGGAACATCATATTTTGGAGATCTGAAGATCGCAGGGTGCTGGGTACATTACAGACGCAAGTTCCATGAGGCACTGGAGGTCATACCGAAAGATCTGAGGAAACAGTCTGTTTTGTACCTCATCATGAACCCGATCCGTGCGATTTACCGGGAGGAAGGAAAGCTTTCCGGTCTTTCATCAGACGAACGGACTGCCCATCGACTTTTACATAATAAATTCCGCTGATCCATTTAGATTCCTGCAGCGCTCCGTTCTTATCCATGTAATACCATTTTCCACCGATCTTCTGCCAGCCAGTCTGCATTTTGCCGTTTTTGTTCAAATAATACTTTGTGTTTTCTATGGCGGCCTTCACATCCACATCCGCAGAGGTATTGCTAGAACAACGGCTGCTACCGCTGAAGTTCCCCGTAATAATTCATTTTTTCTTACACTTTTTATGGGTTGCAAGTAAAATTATCAGTATGTAATATATCATACTATACATTCCTTAAAATTACTATTTTTATTTGCGCAGATGGTAAAAAAGCCGGCAGCGATCCTTTCCATCCAGGATCACTGCCGGCTTTTCAGCTGTCTTTTTAGTTTTTAAACGAATGAATCGGTGCCGGGATTCTTCCGGTGCGGTTGACGAATGCCTCGCAGGAGAAGTTGTTGACCGGCATGATCGGTGCATAGCCGAGGAGGCCGCCGAATTCTACGGTCTCGCCCACGCCTTTTCCGATGACCGGGATCAGGCGGACTGCCGTTGTTTTCTGGTTGACCATACCGATGGCAAGCTCATCTGCGATGATTCCGGAGATGGTCGATGCTTTCGTGTCTCCCGGGATGGCAATCATGTCAAGGCCTACAGAGCAGACACAAGTCATAGCTTCCAGCTTCTCGATGGTCAACGCACCGTCGTTGACTGCGTTGATCATACCCTGGTCCTCAGAAACCGGGATGAATGCGCCGGAGAGACCGCCGACATAGGAAGATGCCATAACACCGCCCTTTTTCACCTGATCGTTCAGAAGTGCCAGCGCTGCTGTCGTTCCCGGTGCACCTGCGTGCTCGAGGCCGATCTCCTCAAGGATATCCGCAACGGAATCTCCGATCGCCGGAGTCGGTGCTAGGGAAAGGTCAATGATACCAAACGGAATGTTCAGCCGTTTCGAAGCCTCCTGTGCAACGAGCTGTCCGACACGCGTTACCTTAAACGCCGTCTTCTTGATCGTCTCGCAGAGTACCTCAAAGTTCTCGCCGCGTACTTTTTCCAGAGCATGTTTGACAACACCAGGGCCGGAAACGCCGACATTGATGATGGCATCCGCCTCGGTTACGCCGTGGAAAGCGCCTGCCATGAACGGGTTGTCGTCCGGTGCATTGCAGAAAACAACGAGTTTTGCGCATCCAAGGCAGTTGTTCTCTTTGCTTGCCTCCGCCGTCTTCTTGATGATCTCACCCATCAGTTTGACAGCATCCATGTTGATACCGGTTTTGGTGGAGCCAAGGTTGATGGAGCTGCAGACAAAATCCGTAACAGCCAGTGCCTGCGGGATAGAACGGATCAGAAGCTCATCTGCTGTCGTCATACCTTTGCTTACCAGAGCGGAATAGCCGCCGAGGAAATTGACGCCGACTTCTTTTGCCGCACGGTCCAGAGTCTGTGCAATCGTCACAAAATCCTCCGGCGTTCTGCAGGCTGCTGCGCCGACTAAGGCAATCGGGGTAACGGAAATTCTCTTGTTTACAATCGGAATACCGAACTCGCCCTCGATCTCCTCACCTACGGAAACCAGATTTCTGGCAGCCGTCGTGATTTTGTCGTAGATTTTGCGGTTCAGCTTGTCAAGATTGGAGTCGATACAGTCCATAAGACTGATTCCAAGGGTAATGGTACGAACGTCCAGATTCTCTTTTTCGATCATCTCGTTCGTTTCCTTTACTTCAAACAGATTTATCATGTCGTTTTTCTCCTTCGCTTTAGATACGGTGCATCATATTGAAAATATCTTCATGCTGGCAGCGGATGACAACGCCGATGGAACTTCCAAGCTCCTCCAGATCTTTTGCAAGCTCTGCGTTGGATTTCTCGCTCTTGGAGACATCTGTTACCATCATCATATTGAAATATCCCTGCACAATCGTCTGAGAAATGTCTTCGATGTTTACCTGGTTCTCTGCCAGATAATTACATACCTTTGCGATAATGCCCACGGTGTCCTTGCCTACGACAGTGATAATTGTCTTCTTCATGTTTCCATTCTCCTTTTTCTGGTTTTATGTCAAAGCCCCGGAAAAACCGGTAATGGCGGCCTTGCGAAAAACATGGTATGTAGCTCTAAAAATGTATATTTAAACCTCAATTAACGGTGATACTTCGCTTCTTTTAGCGACAGCGAGATGAAAATCACCCGAGTGATACGGATTATCACCCGTTGTGACCTCGCAGGCCACGGTTTCAAAGGCCAGTGCCTCATAATTATTTTCCTTGCTCAGATGGCCGAGCAGCACTTCCTGCAGATTGTCGTGCAGAATCTCGCAGAGGAGATGGCCTGCCGCCAGGTTCGATAAATGGCCTTTCGCCCCGGCGATCCGCTGTTTTAACGGATACGGGTACGGTCCGACCGCAAGCATGTTCTCGTCGTGATTTGCCTCTAACAAAACGGCATCCAGCCCGGTCAGATTCTGAACCGTGTAATCGCTGTAAACGCCAAGATCCGTCGCAATCGCAATCGATTTCCCGCCGGATTCCATGCGGTAGCCGACCGGCTCTGCCGCATCGTGGGAGATCGTAAACGGATGTACGGCGATGTCTCCCAGTGTAAACGTGTCATCCGCGTGAATCGTGTGGAAAATCCCCTCCGGAAACTTTCCAAGGCTCTTCGTCTGCTGCATCGCCTGAATTGTTCCATCCGTTGCGTAAATCGGAATACCATACCGGCGCGCCAGCACGCCAAGACCCTGGATATGATCGGAATGCTCATGTGTCACGAGAATGCCGTCCAGCTCCTTCGCGCTGCGATCGAGAACAGCCAGCCCCGCCTCCACGCGCTTTCCGCTGATGCCCGCATCGATCAGAAGGCTTGTGGTCTCGCTTCCCGCGAAAATGCAGTTTCCGCTCGAACCACTTGCAATACTACAAAGTTTCATATTTTTTCATCCTATGGTCTAACTGTTTTTTTGTTTCCTCAAAATCGCCGCTGTTGTCGATCTCAAAATCGCAGTGGCTGCTGAATTCATCCTCGGAGAGCTGATTTGCCATGATTTCGCGTACTTTCTTCTCGGAATAGCCGCGTCCTTCGATCAATCGCTCCTTCCGGACTTCTTCATCTGCATAAATATACCACAGTTCATCACAAATTTCATCATATTTTTCTTCGATTAAGAGTGCGGCCTCCACAAAGACGTATTCCGTCCCTGCTTTTTCCGCGGCTGCAATGGCTTTTTTGATATACCGTTTTACCGCCGGATGAACGATCGCATTCAGGGCTTTTAACTTTTCTTCGTCCTGAAAAACGATCTCAGCAATCCGTTTCCGGTCAAGTTCGCCGGTCTCTGTGGTGATCTGTCTGCCGAACAGCTTCACAATCTCTCCATAGCATTCGCCGCCCGGCAGCATCACAAGGTAACCTGCCTCGTCCGCCTGGATCACCGTTGCATCATAATTCTGTCCAAGGTACGTGAGCACTTCGCTTTTTCCGGCGCCCACGCCGCCTGTAATTCCAAAAACTTTCATTCTTTTGTATCCTTTCACTCCTGGTATGAGTGCGCTATTTCGCCTCGTACCAGTTGTTTCCTGTGTGCATATCGATCTCGAGTTTGACAGCCAGATGTGCTGCCCCGGTCATCTCCTCTTCCAGGATCTGTTCTGCCTTTTCGAGCTCGTCTTCCGGCACTTCCAGCAGCAGCTCATCGTGTACCTGAAGAAGAAGTCTGGTCTTTAACTGCTCCTCTTTCAGCCGTTTCGCCACGCGGATCATCGCTATTTTAATAATATCCGCCGCCGTTCCCTGGATCGGCGCATTCATCGCAACACGCTCGCCGAATGACCGCTGCATAAAGTTGCTCGATTTCAGCTCCGGCATCGGCCGTCTGCGTCCGAACATCGTCACGGAATAGCCTTTCTCTTTGGCATCCTCTACGCAACGGTTCAAAAACTCATGGATACCCGGATACGTCTCAAAATACTGCTGGATATAGGCCTCTGCCTCTTTCCGGCTGATGCCGAGATCCTGGCCCAGACCGAACGAACTGATACCGTATACGATACCGAAGTTGACCGCCTTCGCATTTCTTCTCTGCAGCGGTGTTACCTCTTCAAGCGGCACATGGAACACTTTCGATGCCGTCATGCGGTGGATATCCTCCGCCTCGCGGTACGCCTCAATCAGGTTTTCATCGCCCGACATATGGGCCAGCACGCGGAGCTCAATCTGGGAATAGTCGGCATCCAGAAAGACACAGCCAGGCTTTGGCACGAAGGCTTTCCGGATCAGACGGCCAAGCTCCATCCGCACCGGAATGTTCTGCAGATTCGGATCGGTACTGCTGATGCGGCCGGTCGCGGTGATGGTCTGGTTAAATGTCGAATGGATTCTTCCATCTTTCCCGATCACGGCCTGCAGACCGTCGGCGTACGTCGATTTCAGTTTGGCAAGCTGGCGGTACTCCAGAATATCGGCAACGAGTTTGTGATCCGGTGCGAGCTTTTCGAGCACATCGGCGGCGGTGGAATAACCCGTCTTGGTCTTTTTGCCGCCCGGAAGCTGCAGCTTTTCAAACAGAATCACGCCGAGCTGCTTCGGGGAATTGATGTTGAACTCCTCGCCGGCCTCTTTGTAGATCTGTGCCTCCAGCTCTCCGATCCGCTCCGCCAGCTCAGCTCCGTAAACGGAAAGTGCTTCTTTTTCTGCGGCGATTCCATCCGTTTCCATCTGACGGAGCGTAAACACCAGCGGAATCTCCACATTCCGGTACAGATCCCACATGCCCTGCTCCTTCAGAAGCTTTTCCATGTTTTCCTGTGCGGCAAATACAGCATACGCCTGATGACCTGCATACGACTCCTGCTGTTCCGGCGTCATCTTTCCTGCGGCCGGAATCTTGCTTCCGCCGAAGATCTCTTCCACTGCCGGCACATAGCGGTGTACGTACTCTTTTACGATATCATCGTACGAATACTGTGATTTCAATGGATTTAATAAATACGCGGCAATTCCGGCATCAAACAGATGGGCTTCATCGGCGTCCGGCATATCCTTCAGAAATTCTTTTCCGTCCATGACGCAGAAAACCGGAATCTGCTTCTGCAGCTCAGTCAATTTTTCTTTTAAATAATCTCCGGTCAGGAAACCTTCTGCTGGGAAGTAAACAACATCCGGCTCTCCGCTTCCATACGCAACTGCCATACCGACAAGTGAACGGCTCCGATCTGCCATCGGTCCGTCCTTCGGGGTTTCTTCTGTCAGAAGAGCGGCTCCTGCCTTCTCCTCCTTCGCGATGGTTCCAAAGAGTTCTTCCGTCTCGGAAAAATCCGTTACGGTGCGCAGAAAGACGGCATCCTCTGGTTCTGCACTCGTCTCCTCGAAGCGGCCCAGCAGGTTTTTAAACTCCAGACGTTTGAACATCTCATACGCTTTTGGTGTATAAAAATTCGAGAGTGCCGCTTTTTCACGGTCGAGCTCCACCGGCGCATCGGTATCAATCGTTGCAAGCTTTTTGCTTAATTCCGCCAGATCATAATGATCACGCATCGCCTCTTTTGCCTTGTTCGGTTTGATCTCCTCGAAATGTGCATGCGCATTTTCCAGTGTCCCGTACTGCAGCAGGATTTTCGTCGCGGTTTTCTCGCCGACACCCGGCAGACCCGGGATATTGTCTGCGGTATCGCCCATCAGCGCTTTCAGATCGATGATCTGTTTCGGGAGAAGACTGTATTTTTCCAGCACTTCTGCCGTGTGGTAATTTTCGATCGTCGTCACACGCTTCACGGTCTTTGGAATCCGGATCAGAATGTGGTCCGTTGCAAGCTGCAGCAGATCGCGGTCTCCGGATACGATCGTAACTTCCATCCCTTCCGCCTCGCATTTGCGGCCGAGCGTTCCTAAGATATCATCCGCCTCATAGCCCTCTCTTGTGACAATCTCAATGTCCATTGCTGCGAGCACTTCCTGGATCACCGGGACCTGTTCGCGCAATTCCTGCGGCATCGGCTTTCTCGTTCCCTTGTACTGGTCATACATTTTGTGGCGGAATGTCGGTGCATGGAGGTCAAACGCCACGGCAAGATACTGCGGCTGCTCCTCATCGAGAATTTTAAACAGAATATTCAGGAATCCATATACGGCGTTCGTGTGCAGTCCTTCTGCATTGGACAGATCCGGTACGCCGTAAAAAGCCCGGTTCAGAATACTGTGTCCGTCCAGTAATACGATTTTATCACTCATAATAATCCTTTCAGCCAGGGTAATTCTATCACTTCAAAATAGTGCAGAGCCAGGAGCACCAGAAACAGAACGAGAATCAGCATCAGCACCCGGAAAAACGTATCTTTGTACCGGCGGTGTCTCGCTTCTTCCTCTTTTTTCTCCAGATCGCGTTCCAGAAGTCCTGTCAGATTGTAGGAATCGGGCGCGTCATCCTCGAAATATGCCATCGCACGGTTCACAATAAAATATGTCTCCAGTTCCTCGTGGCATGTATGGCATTTCCGGATATGGGAAATAAACGGTTCCATCTCTTTCTCCGGCATATTTCCCTGCACGTATGGCTGTATTAATTTTTCTGCTTCTTTACAGTCCATAAAATCCTGCTCTCCTTTTGTATCCGGCCAGTGTTTTCCTCTGGCCGTTTTTTCTGCTATCTACCATCATACACTATTTTCTCATAATTTAAAAGAGACAACCCGCCGAAAATGGGTTGTCTCTTGTTCTCTTATAAGATAACTGTTTTCTAGTGGATTTCCATTATGCACGGACAATGTTCGGGGTCTCTTTTCCTGCCTCGAAATCCAGTGCATTCTGCAGTGTGGTCTCTGCAATCGCACGCAGTGCTTCCTCGGTGAAGAATCCCTGATGTGAAGTGATCATAACGTTCGGGAAGGACAGGAGACGTGCTGTGGTGGAGTGCTCCAGAATCTCATCGGAACGGTCCTCGAATACGTTCGGGGTTTCCTCCTCGTATACGTCAAGGCCGACGCCGAAGAATTTTCTTGCACGGATTCCCTCGATCAGGTCGTCTGTCTTTACCAGACCTCCGCGGGACGTATTGACCAGGATCACGCCGTCTTTCATCTTTTTGATGCTCTCGCGGTTGATCATGTGGTATGTGCTGTCCATCAGCGGGCAGTGCAGGGAGACCAGATCACTCTGTGCCAGCAGTTCATCAAGAGTTACGTACGTAACAAAATCTTTTAAGGATTCATTCTGGTATACATCGTAAGCAATGACTTTCATGCCGAAACCGCGGCAGATTCTTGCCATAGCCGCACCGATTTTTCCGGTTCCGACGATTCCGGCGGTCTTCTGATAGAAGTTAAATCCCATCAGTCCGCCCAGGCTGAAGTCGTTTTCTCTTACTTTCGTATATGCTTTGTGCATGTGGCGGTTGACCGTCATGGCCAGTGTCATCGCATGCTCAGCTACAGCCTCCGGGGAATAACCCGGTACACGGCGTACATCAATGCCGTATTTTGCAGCTGTCTTTAAATCTACGTTGTTGAAGCCTGCGCAGCGCATCAGGATCAGCTTGACGCCTGCCTCATGCAGTGCTTCTACGGTTTTTGTTCCGACATCGGAGTTTACGAAGGCGCACACGGCATCGTAGCCCTTTGCCAGGGAAGCGGTTCTTGCAGCAAGGCCGGTTTTTAAATATTCCACTTCAATTTCTGGAAACTGCTCTTTGGTTCGGTCGAAAGATTCTCTGTCGTAGCTCTGGGTATCGTAAAATAAAATTTTCATAATGTTTTTCCTCCTCGCTTTGCGGTCATCTTATTGTTCCCGCTTACAGGTATTACTATACTTCATTGTTAAAACTTTGTCAATGTATTATTTGTTAAAATTTTATCAATTAGTAAATTTATTTTCAACATCTTTCACAACAGTACAAATTTACTGGATCACCTCGTCCAGGAACCGGGACGGCTCGACTTTCTTTTCAAACCGTTCCTCCACATAACAGAGCGTCAGCTCTTTCCGGGCGCGCGTCATTCCGACGTAGAACATCCGCCGCTCCTCCTCGATCGCCTCCGCAAGGACTGCTTTCTGATACGGCATTACGCCCTCGTTGACGTCAAGAAGATAGACCTTGTCGTACTCGAGTCCCTTGACGCTGTGCAGGGTGGAAACCATAACTCCTTCCGCACTCTCTGCGCGCTGCTTCTGTTTTTCCTTCATCTTCTGCTGGTATTCCTCAATATGTGCAAACCAGCCCTCGATGCTTTTCTGGCTCTTTGCCGCCTCCTGCAGCTCGTCCAAAACGGAAATCAGATCATCCTCTTTCAGATGGCGGTATGCAACATATTCCTTCACATACTGTTCATAGCCGATCGCATAGCGGATGTAATTGACCGCGCCGAACGGCGATAAATGCGTCAGTGTCGTGATATCCTGCTCCAGTTTGCGGATCCGCTGGCACATCCAGTCTTTTTCTTCGTAATATTCCAGAAGTGCATCGAACGAAACAGTCGCCTCCTCAAAGGCATCCCGCGACAGATAACGGTTCGGGCGGTTGGCAATCTTTAAAAACTCGCCGCGCTTCCGGCTTCCCATCGCAAGATTCAGATACGTCAGCAGATCTTTCGCAATCCAGTGGTCATAGAGATCCGGCAGGGTATCCCGCATCTGGAACGGGATCTGTGCTTCCATCAGTTCCTCTACTGCTGTCCGGCAGCCAAGATTCGTGCGGAACAAAAGCGCCATCTCTTCATACGGACAGCCGTTTTTCTCCGCCTCCCGCAGCTCCTCGGCAACGGCACGCATCTCCTCGCGCGGGTTCTTATATCCCCGGATTGCAACCGGAGCGCCTTTCTCGTTGTCGGTGGAAATCGCCTTTTCATACCGCTTTTTGTTGTGGTGGATCAGGCATTGGGACCGCTTCACGATAAATTCCGTACTACGGTAATTTTTATCGAGCACTACCTGCGCCGCGCCCGGGTAATCTTTCGGAAAATTCAGCATGATCTCCGGCTTGGCCCCGCGGAACTGATAAATCGACTGATCGTCATCCCCGACAATAAAGAGGTTATTTTCCGGCAGCGCCAGCATCCGCACAATCTCATACTGCACGGGGCTGATGTCCTGAAACTCGTCAATCAGGATATACTGAAATTTCTGCTGCCAGGCGCGAAGGACCTCCGGCCGCTCCAGAAAGAGACGTTTGCACTGCACCATCAGATCGTCGAAATCGAGTTTTTTGTTCTCCTTCCGCCATTTCTCATACGCCTCATAGATTTCGCGGAACTTTTCCTGCGGCATACAGGCGGAATAGTAATGTTCCAGCGGGATCTGATTGTTCTTCACAGTGCTGATTTCGCGCGCCAGATTTTCCTCGAGATCCTCTTCCTCCAGGTCTCTGGCATAGTGGTTGACCAGCTCGCGCATCAGCCGCTTTTTCTCTTCCTCGCTTAAAATATTGTTGCCGGACATGCGGTACGTATGGCGCAGAATCGCGTAGAATACCCCGTGGAACGTTCCAAAGGTGACCTGGGTACTCGTCTTTCCCATCGCCTTCAAATACCGCTCCTTCATCTCTTTTGCCGCCGCACGCGTAAATGTTACGACAAGAATACGAGAGGCGGAAATGCCGCTCGTTACAAGCTGGCAGGTCCGCCCCGTAATCACTGCGGTTTTCCCCGACCCCGGTCCGGCAAGGACCATCATGGGGCCGGTGGTATGCATCACCGCTTTTTTCTGTGAATTATTATATATCATTTGGATAATTTCTCAATCGCTTTGTCGATGCGGGCAAGAGACTCCTCTTTTCCCAGAACCTCAAGGATTTCCGTTGCGCCGGCCGGTGTCATCTGTTTTCCGGAAAGAGCGGTACGGATCGGCCACATAATATAACCGGTCTTGTATCCTTTTTCTTTTCCGAATGCGCTGAGCATCTCAAAGAGAGCATCATTACTGAAATCTTCCTGCGCTGCCAGCAGCGGTTTTACTTCCTGAAGAAGTGCAAGGGAGGTCTCCTCGTTTGTCTTCATCTTTTTGTGAGTGTACATCGAAGCGTCGTACTCCGGAACTTCCTCGAAGAAGTCGATGAGGTCTGCAATATCCGGGAATACTTCGATTCTTGTTTTTACCATGGCTGCAATTTTCTTAAAATCGAGCGGACGGTGGATTGTCTTCTGGATATACGGAAGCGCCATCTCATAGAACTTCTCGTCGTCCATTGCCTTCATGTACTCGCCGTTCATCCAGCGGAGTTTTGTCATATCGAAAACGGCCGGAGATTTGCTGATGTGGTGGTAATCGAAGATTTTTACCAGCTCCTCGAGAGAATAGATCTCGCGGTTTCCTTCCGGGCTCCATCCAAGAAGGGCTACGAAGTTGACAATGGCATCTTTTAAGAAGCCCTGATCGATCAGGTCTTCATAAGAAGAATGGCCGCAGCGTTTGGACAGCTTCTGATGCTCATCGTTGGTGATCAGCGGACAGTGTACGTAAACCGGAACTTCCCAGCCGAATGCCTCGTAAATACGGTTGTATTTCGGGGATGAGGACAGATACTCATTACCGCGGACAACGTGGGTTACACCCATCAGATGGTCGTCGATGACGTTTGCGAAGTTGTAGGTCGGATATCCGTCGGATTTGATCAGGATCAGGTCTTCCAGCTCCTCGTTGTTTACGGTGATGTCTCCGTAGATCTCATCGTGGAAGGTTGTGGTTCCTTCGGTCGGCATATTGAAACGGATGACGTACGGTTTGCCGGCTGCCAGATTGGCCTCTACTTCCTCTTTGGAAAGACCAAGGCAGTGTTTGTCGTAGATCGAGATTTCTTTTCCGCCTACGTTACGCTTGCACTGGCTCAGGCGCTCTGCGTCACAGAAGCAGTAATAAGCGTCACCCTGCTCTACCAGCTGTTTTGCGTATTTCAGGTACAGACCTGCTGCATTACGCTCGCTCTGTACGTACGGGCCGCAGCCGCCGTCTTTGTCCGGTCCCTCGTCGTGTACCAGGCCGGTCTCTTTTAAGGTACGGTAGATGATATCAAGTGCGCCTTCCTGGAAACGCTCCTGGTCGGTATCCTCGATACGGAGCATAAAGGTTCCGTCATCGTGTTTTGCGATCAGATACGCATACAGGGCAGTACGCAGGTTTCCTACATGCATCCGGCCTGTCGGGCTCGGTGCAAATCTTGTTTTTACATTGCTCATTTTTCTTTTCTCCTGATTTCTGGTTTTTCTGGAACAATCCTTTTGTCTGTTCCCTTCCACCATTTATTTAGAATGGAAAACAGCCCGGCGTTTCTTCCGAGCTGCACCATCCTTCCACTTTTGCCAGCGGCAATGCTCTTTTTCAGACCTCTACGCCGTGCTGTTTCAAATATTCCATAAAGTCGCCGACGGTAGAAAGGTCTGTCAGTTCGTCGGTGTCGATTTCAATTCCGTACTCGTCTTCTAATGCCATAACCATCTCGTAGAGATCCAGGGAATCTGCACCCAGGTCATCTTTAAAAGAGGTATCTTCGTTGATGCTGTCTGCATCACAGTTGAGCTGTTCTACTAAAATTTCTTTTATCTTTTCTAACATTATTCTGCTCCTTCCTGCCTCTACCCGGCAGCCAGTATTTCTTTCGAAAAAAGTGTATCTGTTATTCCGGCATTTGTCAATAGATTTTTCTACTTTTACTGTTCTTCCGCCTGTGCCTCTCCTTCTCCGCTCTTTCCATCCTGGAACACAATAAAGCGGGAGACGCACAGGGCAATGCCGATTTCCGTCAGGATAAAGAGCACCGATGTTCCTCCGTAACTGATAAATGGAAGGGTAATTCCCGTTGCCGGCATCAGTTTCAGAACAACGCACAGGTTCAGAATAACCTGAATGGAAATATGTGCAAAAACGCCGCTCACCATCAGCATTCCATACGCGTCCGGCGCATTCTGTGCAACCACAAACAGACGGTACAGCAGGTAGCCAAACAGCAGCAATACAAGAATCGCGCCAAATATTCCAAGCTCCTCGCAGATGATCGAGAAGATCATATCGTTCTGTGCTTCCGGAATTGTTGTAATCTTCTGCGTACTGTTGCCAAGTCCTTTTCCGAGAAATCCACCGGATCCAATCGCATAAAGTCCCTGCAGAATCTGATAGCTGCCTCCAGAAAGCCATTCATAGATACGATTCGACCGGAAGTCACCGCCTATTCTTTCAAAGATTTGCAGATTATTTTTTAAAATGATAATCGCAAAAACGCCAATTACCGCCGCGCCCGGAATCACACGCGCATAAAATTTTACCTCCGGGTCCGCCAGAAACAAAATGACGCAGGCGATGAGTCCCAGAATAATGGCGGTACTCAGGTTGTCCGTCAGAATCCACGCAGCCAGCGCCTGCAGCACGCCAAGTCCGAGGACAATTGCTTTTGCGCGGATGGTACGCATATTTTTTCCCATCTTCAGGATAATGTATGGCAAATACAGAATCAGCCCCAGCTTTCCAATCTCCGCAGGCTGAAGACTGCCACCGCCGATCCGGAGCCATCTTCTCGCCCCGTAGGCTTCATAACCAAGCGGCGTAAACCTTACCGCCGCCATCAGAAGGAGACTTCCCCAGTATACCAGTGCTGCAATCCGCTGGAACCATACACTATGATAATCTACAAACTTCGACAATATCACAATCCCCACCAGAACAATAGCAGAAAGCCCCGCCTGATGCGTGAAATAATACATATCATTTCCCTTGAATGTACTGGCCGCCTCGTAGGCACTCGCGCTGTACAGCATAATCAGTCCGAAGCTGACCAGCAAAATAGTGCAGGCCAGCAGGTTATAATCATAAAAATCCGAAGGAAGTTTTTTCTTCCTCTTTTTCTTCTTTTCTTTCTTCTGGGATGGCATGTTTACTTTCTCTGCCATGAAGTTTCCACCTCCATTGTTTTACTCCATTTATTTCAGTGCATAGCCAAGCAGGCTGACAAAGCCCGGATTTCGGTCGGTCGTTCCGAGGATAACCTTACGCACCAGCTCCGGATCGTCCGTGATAATGTTGTCCACGCCGCAGTTGACCATCCGCTGCATATCTCCCTGATAATTCAGCGTCCAGGCACAGACTTCTTTACCAAGACTGTGCGCATGCTCTACAAAGCTTTCTGTGATGTACGTATATTTTACAGAAAAGAAGTCCGCCGCGTCCATATCCTCCAGGCCTCCGTACGACATTTTCATCGTATACCCGGTCTTGATATCCGGATTGATTTTCTTTGCCTGCCTGAGGAAATTGTAGTTCATGGAAGTCAGCACACACTGATCCACAAAGTCATTGTCCTCGATGATTTTCACCACTTTTTTGACAATATTCTGGTTGTGGCCGTTGTATTTTACTTCGATATTCAGGTTGATTTTTCCTTTCGCGTACGCGATGACTTCTTCCAGCTTCGGAATCTGCTCGCCGCGGAATTTTTTGTTGAATCGTACACCGGCATCGAGCTGGCTGATTTCATCGTAGGTCAGGGTCCAGATGCTGGCATTCAGACCGGTTGTCCGCCTCAGATTTGTGTCGTGCATAAGGACAATCTCACCATCACTCGTCTCCTGTACATCGATCTCCGCGTAATCCGACATGCTGTCCACTGCATATTTGATCGCGCTCATCGTATTTTCCGGTGCTTTTCTGGCTCCGCCCCGGTGCGCTGACACCGAAATATACTGGGAGGAAGCCGTTGCCTCTGCACGTGTTGCGCGCATGGCATATACAAGATAAACCGTTTCTCCCGCCAGCATGGCGATCGTGAGAACCACCGCCGTTACCGGACCGCAGAAGGTGCGTACCAGCTTCGAGCTCGGCTTTTTCGTTGTCCGGCTCTTCTGGTAGCCCTTTCGGGAGGAACGGATAAAAATCAGATACAGATACGTAATGCTTCCGATAAGGCCGAACGCTCCGCCGATCAGGCTCATCGTCGATTTGACCCAGTCACCGTAGACGATGACGGTACTGACAACGGTAGACGGCGTTTTCACCAGCTTTGCATAGGCAACGACAGCCGTTCCGAAAATCAGATACAAAACCCACGTAATCAGAAAAATCATCACCTGGAAAAAGACGTTGATGCCAAGCTCACGCAGCACGCGTTTTTCCAGTGTCTGACGCACCCGCAGATGGGTATTTTTCTCTTTTTCCGTCATCATGCACCGGAACGGGATGGTGTAGGAAAACACAAACGAGAACGCGATAAGCAGAATCGTCAGCACCACCGGGATCCAGTATGCCGGGAAGGCATTGAAAATCTTCGTCAGGGAAACCTGAAGCAGTTTCATACTGCGGATGGCGCTGTAGCTGCTGTGCAGCCAAAGGTACGGGAAGCTCGCTGCCATGTAAAAAAACCAGGTCCACGGGCGGGCACGCACAAACTGTGCAGCTCCTCTTCCGCCGGCAAGCATCATGACAGGAACGGAAATCCGTTTTCGTTTCCAGGAGGCCTCCAGAGCCGCCATGACAGCATAGATTTCAAACAGCATACAGAAAAAGAAAACAAGCAGAATTCCAAAAATCAGCAGAAGGGTCAGCGGATGCAGCATGATCTTGTTGAAGTTTTCCGATGTCATATAACTCGTTCCCAGCTGTTTTAAGGAAAAGTTGATCGCCGCATTGGCGAGTCTTGAAACCAGCCGGCTGGAAAACAGGCGGTAGACCGTCTCAAATATCACGATGCTAAGCAGGTTTTTCTGCAAAAGTTTCCATGCCATATTCAGATAAATTCGTATCATTCCTGCATTTTTTACTGCCTTTTTTCTCATCTGCTGTTGTTCTCTCCTGTCAGCCGCAATTCCCCCCGATGAATCTGTATGCAAAAATTACCTTTATTTTTTCTCTTTTGTATTTTACATTTGACACTTCGAGTCTTTTTTGAAGCTCTTTTCTTTCTGTTCATTTTAAACTATCTTCCAGTATAACACAAAACCGGGTCTTTGAGTATTCTTTTTTCTATTTCTGGTTGCACCACTTCTGCAGTTTTTTTACCATGGCGGATGGGCTGCTTACTGTGCCGTCGATCGGCGTACCGAGTTTTTTCTGCCAGGCGAGGATTGTCTGCGGACCGATATAGCCGTCCATGCCGGCCGATGCCCATTTCTGCATTTCTTTTACAAGGGCCGATCCGCCTTTTGGCGTACTGTCCCACTCGGCGGCTGTGATGCCATCACAGAATTTCCGGTTGACGGCCAGCTGATTGCTGATTTTTCCATCCTGCGGTGTGCCGAAAAGTTCCTGCAGACGGCGCGTCAGATTTTCGCCCCAGATTCCGTCCTCTGCGACTGTCTTTCCGGATGACTTTGCTGTCTCTGCCGATTTTTCTTTTGCGGGACCGGCATAACGGCAATACGCTGTATGGCAGTTGACCCAGCCTGCCCCTGAGAGAAGCCGTCCCCAGCTTGTGTTCTGGATTTCCGTCACCGTGTAGCTTCCCTGATCCCGGATCGTTCCGGCAATCCTGCTGTCCGCATCCGGTGCCTGACGGATGTTGAGGGCCGCTGTCTGCACCTGATAGATCCCGGGCGCATACGTTTTTCCTGTTCCGCTGCCTGCTGTTCCCGTTCCTGTGCTCCCTGCACCGCTTCCGATCATCCGCTTCATGCGGTCCCAGTCACCGCGGTTCATGATCTGGCTCGGACAGTATTTGCTGCAGATGTCATAATGACGATAGACTCTTTCCAGCGGAATCCCCGTCTCCCGCATGATCTCCCGCACCAGTGCCGCAGTATTCTCAAATGCTTTTTCATAATTATACCCGGCCTGCACACACATCTCCACGCCGATGCTGTTCTTGTTGCCGTACTGCTGAAACAGATTTTTTCCGCCGTAATTAATGCCGACATGCCAGCACCCCCGGCTGTGCGGTGCCGCCTGGTAGGCTGTGTCACCGTCATCGACGTAATAGTGTGCGGAAATGTTCTGGAAATTCCCGTCATGCTGTGCTCTCGCATGTGCCCGCGCATCGGCACCTGCTGCGAAGTTGTCGGTGTTGTGGACTACGATACATTTGGGATTGTTTTCCGCATACGTATTCTGATTTCCAAGATACGACCGATCAATTTTCATATTCTCCCCTTTCTGATGGTTCAGACTGCCCGGCATAACACAGATTTTTTGAAGCGCCGTTCACTCCGGCTTATGGATCTGCTTGATAATCTGATTCACATAATTGCTCAGCCCCGCCACCAGAATCCCCTGCGTGACCGCCGTAAAAACCGCCATCGCCCCCTCCTTCGCCGTCTCAATCTCACTCGTCGCCATCACCCAAACCGCACACAGCACCATGCTGATGCCGCCTAAGATCAGCGGAATGTACTTATTCTTCACCGCCTGCGACTGCCGCAAAGCAACACCGAAAAAATACAGCACGAACGCAACGACGATGAGTTCGGGCTTTACATAATTCATTGCTTCCATGGAACATCCTTTCTGACTGTTCTGTTTTTGAAAGTCTTTTTTCTATATTATGATGGGATAATGATTTACGACTGGATAAGAATTTCTTACTGTAAACCCAAAAAATCCCACCTGTTTTTCAGATGGGATTTTCCAGTGGTGTGCTGTTCTTTGATTTTTAATTTACTATCTTGTGCAGCAATTCCCCTGACCTGCCCCTGGCTGCGGTGCCGCACAGAAAGTCTTTGCATCAAACGACGGATTAAACGCATAAAAGTTCTTCGAATTCAATTCGTCCTGTACAGAACGCAGCGCTTCACCAAAACGTTGGAAATGCACAACCTCACGTGCCCGCAGGAAACGAATCGGATCTGCAACTTCAGGATCTTTTACCAAACGAAGGATGTTATCATACGTTGACCGGGCTTTCTGCTCCGCAGCGAGGTCTTCGAACAAATCTGTCAAAGGATCACCTTTCGACTGGAACTCACAAGAATTAAACGGAACTCCGCCAGCCGCCTGTGGCCAGATTCCGGCTGTGTGGTCTACATAGTAATTAGCAAAACCGGAATTCTGAATTTCTTCCAGCGAAAGATTACAGGTAAGCTGATGAACGATCGTGGATACCATTTCGAGATGAGCTAATTCCTCGGTACCAACATCATTCAACACCCCCGCTACAATTCGGTTCGGTGCTGTGAAACGCTGAGAGAGATACCGCATGGATGCGCCCATCTCTCCATCCGGGCCACCATACTGACTCATGATAATTTGGGCGATTTTGGGGTTTGGTGTCGTGATGTTTACAGGATACTCGAGGCGTTTTTCATAATTCCACATCCGTCAGCACCCTCCTTTCCGGTTGACTTCCCACGGCCATGGCTGCATAACCCATTCAAAAGAACGGCTCATGCGGTCGTTGGCGGTATCGATCGTGAGCGGGCCGTACTGTTCTGCGTACTGTTTCAGTGCTTCTTTTCGAAGCTCCACTTTTTCCCGGAAAAAGGCAAGTGCATCTTCATCCTCCGGGTGGGTGTCGAGGTAAAGGTTCATTTCAACAACAGCAAAGCTGACCTGATCAATCCAGGCGAGCAGCTTTTCACGGGATGGCATCTGCGGCATCATAGGCACTCTCCTCCTCCCTTTCCACAGAATGGTTTACAGAGTTCCGGGAATAAGGTTCCATTTTTTAATGCTGCGGAAAGATCATAGATCTGTTCAAACCGCTGCATCGGAACGTACGCCATTGCAGGTATCATATGATCTACATGCTGCATTTTCCGCGGGAAATTCCTTGGTTCCATCTTCAGTTCCATATTGTTTGAAGCGGCGCGGCGGTTCTGCATATTGTTCGCACCGCAGCAGCCGCGATTCATACGGGATGAATCCATACCATGTTCCTCTTTCATTTTCTGTTCTTTATAGAGTATGAAGAAAATAAGAAAGTGTCAAAAAAGGCAGCGGTTTCTCTTCCGCTGCCTTTCTGTCATACTAATGAAATTTTCATCAAAACTGCATCTCATACAAATGCGCATAAATCCCGCCTTTCGCGAGCAGTTCCTTATGTGTGCCTTCCTCCGCAATTCCATTCTCCGTCAGCACCAGAATCCGCTTTGCATTCCGGATTGTGGACAGCCGGTGCGCAATCACGAAGGTTGTCCTGTCTTTCGCCAGAAGTTCCAAAGATTTCTGGACGACTTTTTCGCTTTCGTTATCGAGCGCTGAGGTTGCCTCGTCGAAAATCAGGATCGGCGGGTTTTTGAGGAATACGCGGGCGATGGAAAGCCGTTGTTTCTGGCCACCGGAAAGTTTTACGCCGCGCTGGCCGATATCGGTGTCGTAGCCGTCCGCCAGCTCCATGATAAATTCATGTGCATTGGCCGCTTTCGCTGCGCGGATGACCTCCTCGTCGGTCGCATCCGGTCTGCCATAGCGGATGTTGTCGATGATCGTTCCCGCAAACAGGTACACATCCTGCTGCACAATACCGATCTCATCGCGCAGATCCTTTAACTTCACATCGCGGATGTCCTTTCCATCCAGCAGAATTCGTCCTTCCGTCACATCGTAAAAACGCGGAATCAGCGAGCAAAGCGTCGTCTTTCCGGCGCCGGAGCTGCCGACCAGTGCCACATAGTCGCCGGCCGGGACATGCAGATTCACATTGCTTAACACGTTTTCCTTCGACTCCTCATAGTGAAACGAAACGTTTTCAAAGGTTACTTCTCCCTGCACATTCTTCAGTGGCAGTGCATCCGGCTTGTCCTGGATGTCCGGTGCGATGCTCATAATTTCCAGGAAACGTTCATAACCGGAATAACCATTCTGGAACTGCTCCGTAAAGTTCACCAGCTTTTTCACCGGATCTGTGCAGTTGTTGATGTACAGAAGAAAGGTAACCAGATCCGCTGCCCCAAGCTTCCCACCTGTCATCAGCAATGCGCCGACAATCAGCGAAATAACGGTAATCAGCGTCGAAAAGGCTCCCATTCCCGAATTGTAAATTCCCATATAGCGGTAGCTGACCTTCTTCGAATCGACAAAACGGTCATTTCCCGCATTGAACTTACGCATCTCTTCTGTCTCATTTCCAAACGATTTGACAACACGGATCCCCGAAAGACTGTCCTCAATCTGACTGTTGATATCCGCAATTCTGCGGCGGTTTTCCTTGAATGCACTCTTCATGCGGCTGTTCATCACTAACGCAAACAGCAGCATCACCACAATAACCACAAGCGGCACACATGCCAGCATCGGATTTACCACAAACAGAATAATCATCGCGCCGATCAGTTTGATAAACGAAATGACAATATCCTCCGGCCCATGATGTAAAAGCTCACTGATATCGAACAGATCGCTTGTGATGCGCGACAACAGATGGCCGACCTTCTGGTTATCGAAAAAAGCAAACGAAAGCTTCTGATAATGGCCGAAGATCTCGTTCCGCATATCATGCTCAATCCGCGCCCCCATCACATGGCCGTAATAGGCAATATAAAAGTTACAGTACATTTCAACCAGAACCATAGCAATCATCAGAATACCGAGGCGGATAATCTCACCCGTTGCCTGCTCCAGCGGCTTTTCCACAACCGTACTCGTAATATACCGTACAATCAGTGGAATCACCAGTGTAATGGCTGCTCCAAGCATTGCAAAAAACATGTCGGTAAAAAACAATCCCTTATATGGAATGTAATACCGCGCCAGCTGGCGGATTCTTCTCTTCTCTTTTCCGGTTTCTTTTTCTTTACTCATCCTGTCCTCCCTTTCCGTTGGAAACCATTTTGTAATCTTTTCGGAACTCAGACGGTGATACGCCGCATGCCGTTTTAAATGATTTCATGAAATGCTTATCATTTTCAAATCCAACCTGTTTGGCAATTTCCGTAATTTTATCTTCTGTTTGAATCAGCAGACGCTTTGCCTCCGCAATGCGGATCTCCTTCAGATAGTTCACAAAATTCACACCGGTATGTTCTTTAAACGCTGCTGAAAACAGCGAATAATTCATACAAATATGGTTAGATACCATTGCCATATTCAGATCTTTTGCATAATTTTCCCGAATATATGAAATTGCCTCTTCCATTTTTTCTTTTCCGGCTGTCTGACTTTTCAGGCTTTCCCTGTAAACGTGTATCCATTTTTCAAACGCATCCAGAAACAGATCTGCATCACGGTACTGCAGAGGGCGCGGACATTTTTCCTGTTTTTCCGCCACTCGATGAAAAAGATCCAGCTCTTTACAGATTGCTTCTGTTACTGCCAGAAGCTGATAGGGGGAAACCCTCTGATGTGCTGCCTCAAAATACCAGTTCCGCATTTTTCGCAGCACAGTATCTGCCCGGTCCGTTGGCACCTGCAGAATAAATTTTTCCTGAAACTGTGCCAGTTCCGGCTTTTCCTCAAAACATTTTTTCTGATATTCTTCCACAGGATTTTTCTGTATAAATGCCATTTTCCGGGCCAGCAGTGCTTCCTGGTATGCCTCTGGAATTTCCATCACAGAACGATGTTCTTTTCCCACTCCGAGACAAAATCTCTCATCTTTTTCTTTCATGATCCGCTCTGCCTCCGGTTCCGGCAGAAGATACAGAACTCCTCCTTCTACGCCTTCCAGCAGAATTCCGCTGCATTTCGAAAACCGTTCCCCATTTGCCTTGCTGGTCAGCAGGATCCGGAAGCTGTTGTTTCCGATGTATCGCCGGATCCTGCTTTCCATATCCATCCATTCTTTTTCTTCGGCCATTTCTGCATTCATCATCAGATAACGGAGCTGATTTAAAAAGCACCGTTCTTCCTCTTCTTCCGTTTCCCGGGTCTCCGAAAGCTCTCGTTCCAGATTTTCCAGAAGCTGTTCTATCGTCTCCCGCTTGATCGGTTTTAAAATATAGTCCCGAACTCCATGTTTCATCATTTCAACCGCATAGGAAAATTCATCATAGCCGCTTAAAACAATAACAACAGGTTTCTGTGACAACTCCTCCATTTTGTTGACCAGTGTCAGACCATCCATTTTGGGCATACGGATATCAGTGAACATAACGTCCACCCTCTGTTTTCTCAAAATCTCCAATGCCTCTTCTCCGTTTCGACACTCCAGAATCTCCTCCACCGGCACGCTGCTTCGCCGGATCATCGCCACGATTCCCTGTCGAATTAATTTTTCATCTTCTACAACCAGCAGTGTATTCATTTTCTTTTTCTTCCTCTTTCTCGTCACCCTCTTGATCCATCAGAGAATATTTCCCCCTCGTGATGGGAAGATGAATACTCACCTTCGTATAGCAATGCTCTTTTGTATAGACCGACAGCCCATACTCTGTTCCAAATTGAATGTGGATTCTGTCCTGTACATTCCGAAGCCCGATTCCATGTTTCGGCTGTGTATCTGAATTCAGGCGCATCCTTAGTTTACGTCTCAGAATTGCAAGCTGCTTTTCTGACATGCCTGTTCCGGAATCTGTGATTTCAATCTCAAAGCTCTTTTCATGCTCTATTCCTTTGATTTCAATGACGGCGTCCGCATCCAGCTCCTCAATTCCATGTGTGATTGCATTTTCCACAATCGGCTGAAGAGACATCTTGGGGATATCCTGCCGATACAAATTTTCCGGCATCTGAACGGACAGTGTTATTGTGAAATCATACCGCAGATTCATCAGTTCCACATAGTTCTGAATATAATTCATCTCATCCTGAACGGTTACCAGGAATTTATTCCAGCGCATATTGTAGTGCAGCATTTCACCAAGTGCTGTCACTGCATCGGAAATCGTATATTCTTCATCAATCTCAGCCATCATCTTGATGGATTCCAGAACATTATAAATAAAATGAGCGTTAATCTGGTTCTGCATTGCCCGGATTGCCGTATCTTTCAGCGCTGCCTCCCTTTTGATGCTTTCCTCGTTCTGTTTCTGAATTCTCTCCAGCATTCCGTTGATACCATAGCTCATTTCCCGCATCTCTTCTGCGCTGTAACAAACCTTTATCTTTGTTGTTCCATTGTCAATCTGACGCATCTCACCCAGGACGTCATAAAACTCCTTCAGCAGGCCACGCACAATCAGATTGACCACCACAATCAGAAGCAGTCCGAAGCCGGCAAATTCAAGCAGCATTCTCTGCTGCTGTTTGATCATGTTTCCGGTTGCATCATCCAAATTGGTCAATGTTACAAACATTCCATTGAGTTTATCGACTTTCCGAAGCACAATTGCAACGTTTTTCCGGTCAATCACCGCGCTCTGCTGACTCTCTTTTCTGTCACGGATTCCTGCCCGGAACAGAATCAGCCCCCGATAGGACTGCCATTTGCAGGCTGCCGCTGTCTTCCCGCAGTCATATAAATTCCAATTTTCATCAACAAAACAGGCCCAGCTGCTGTCACCGGATCGATAGATTTCAGGAAATATGTCTGCCATACGCATGGATACCTCGATCACGCCAAGCCTTCCTCCGCTTTGATCCCGCAGCTCCCGTACATAAGTCATCAAATGGGAACCTTCTTTTTTTGTACCGGAGATAATATTTTTTTCCTGTATGTCAAAAAACCACTGTCCTCCGCCCTGATAGCTTCGGTACCAGGCGCAGTTTTTCATCTTTTCCTTCTGGTACAGGATCGGCTGCTGCTCCAGAAAACCATCTGCCATGGCAAAAATATGGATCTGGTACAGATCCGGCATTGCCTCCTGCATTTTATCGATTATGCTGATGCTGTTGTTCCGAAATTGCTGATAATAGCTCTCCGAGATCTCCTCTCCCCTCCTGAGATGAAGAAGATATTTTTCCAGTGGTTCATACTCCTGCAGCGTATCTACAACCATTGAGCAGGCATTCGCTTTTGCATTCACCTCCGCACAGGTAAGATCTATTGCTGTTACTGCTTCATTTACCCCATGATCTATGGCATTCTTTTTGATACTCCTAAACCCAAAGCACATCATGCCAAAAAGCGGAATAAAAATAAAGATCAACGTTGTTACGGTAAATTTTTCGTTCAGTTTCAGTCCGCGAAACCAGTTTCGCATTTTTCATCCCCCAGTTTTCTTTTCGGTTCTGTAACCTTACTAATTTTACCAGTTTTTTCTTTAAAAAGCAATTTTTTCGGAAAAATTATTGACAAAAAGAGAAGACGGTACACTTTTTTTCCGTGCACCGTCTCTCTTTTCGCAAGACTCATATATGACGCAAAGCATGATTCCAGGGAAACAGCTTTCGTACCATTGTTATACTGTTGTCAGATCCCACGGTTCATAAATCTTTGGAACATCGCTGATCAGACGTTTGGTATACGCTGCTGTCGGGTGAAGAATTACTTCTTCTGCCGGTCCCGATTCTACAAATTTTCCATGCTCCATAATATAAACATTATCGGATACATAGTAAGCAAGACCAATATCGTGGGTAATGAAGATAATCGTCATATTGATCTCATCACGCAACTTCAGCAGCATATCAAGGATCGTTGCACGTGAGCAGGCATCAATCATGGACGTCGGCTCATCGGCAAGCAGAATCTTTGGTTTCAGAAGGAAAATACGTGCAATCATCAGTCGCTGCATCTGGCCTCCTGACAGCTCAAATGGATATTTGTTTGTCAGTTCTGCGTATTTTAAGTTAACAAAGCTGCAGGCCTCTGTCATCAGACGTTCTTTTTCTTCTTTCGGCAGATTTTTGTCACCGCGCATGTTAATGCAATCCAGCAGAACAGAATCTACACGTTTGAACATATTGTAGGAAGCGAACGGATCCTGGAAAATTGCCTGAATTCCCTTCCAGTACTCTTTTTTCTTCTTTCCGTTCGAGATGTCTCTTGGTTTACCCTGGAAATCAATTTCGCCTTCGGTTACACTGATCAGTCCGAGCAGCATCTTGGAAAGCGTTGTTTTTCCGGATCCGGATTCTCCTACGATGGAAACAAATTCACCCTCATGAAAATCGAAATCCACATGGTCTACAGCGACCGTTTTGGCATCACCAAAACCAAACACTTTCGTCACACCTCTTCCGGAAAGGCATGGTTTTAATTCTTTTCCATCACACATTTGCATACACCTCCCGAATCTTTCTCTCAGACATCAGGCAGCGGTACTCTCTTCCGTTTGGCAGCTCGATGACCTCTGGTTTCATACCGCGGCAGGTTGGTTGTGCATAAGGACAGCGGTCTGCAAAGCGGCAGCCCTCCGGCGGATGTTTCAGGTTTGGCGGAGTTCCAGGAATTGCAGTCAGCTTCTGTTCTCTTACACCTTCCTCCGGAACGATGATCGATCCCATCAGACCTTTGGAATATGGATGCAGCGGATCGAATACCATTTCTTTTGCGGTACCTTTTTCTACAATCTGTCCGGCATACATAACCATAATATCGTCAGTTACGTTGTAAAGAAGCGGCAGCTCGTGGGTGATGAAGATCATGGATTTGATAAATCCTTTTTCCATCAGGTCTCGCATCATCTTGATAACCATCTTCTGGGAAGTTACATCCAGTGCGGATGAAGGCTCATCGGCAATCAGTACCTTCGGAGAAAGGATGGTGGAAATTGCAATTACCGTTCTCTGTTTCATACCACCGGAAAGTTCTACGGCGTGTTTCTGCAGAACCTCTTCCGGCAATCCCAGGATTTCAAAACGTTCTTTTGCCAGATCATAAATATCCTTTTTCGGCATTTTCGGATCATGCGCATGAATAACGTCTTCTACAAATCGGATGATTTTCTGTGTCGGGTTCAGAGCATTCATTGCTGCCTGCGGAATGTAGGCGATCTCATTGCCCAGAATATTTTTCCGGACATCGTCTGGTTTCATTCCGGAAATTTTTCTTCCATCTACGATAATATCGCCGCTGATGTAGTGAAGCGGTGCGAAATAATAGCCCATCAGGGACAGCGCCAGCGTCGATTTACCACAGCCGGACTCACCTGCTACACCGAGGGATTTTCCCTCCTCAATCTTCAGGGAGACTCCGTCTACGGCGTATACATCTTCATGAAAACGAGTCACATATTTCGTTTTCAGATTGTTTACTTCCAGCATTACTTTTCCCATAGCTGCCTCCTTAGTCTCTTAACTGCGGGTTGAATACCTGGTCAAGACCGGTGTTCATCAGGTTAAGAGAGAATGAAATAAGTGCGATTACAAGAATGACCGGGAAATATGCCCACCATGCACCGTTTAAGTGTGCATTGTACTGGGTTGCCCATTGCATCATAAGACCAAGTGTTGCGGTCTTTGTGGTTGCCGGTCCAAGTCCGATCATAGAAAGCTGTGCCTCTGCCAGAATTCCGGAGGAAATCTGGAGAATGAAGGCCATAACAACGTAGGATGCAACGTACGGAAGGATGTCGGTAAGGACAATCCGCAGCATGCTGTGGCCGGACAGTTTGGAAAGGTTTACATGGTCACGGTTTCGAAGAGAAATAACCTGGGAACGTACGGAACGTGTTGTCCACGGCCATGCTGTAATTCCGATCAGGAGTGCCACCATCATGATTCCCCTCTGAGACTCACCTACGCTGTAGGAGATGAGGATCAGGAGAACGAAGGATGGGATAACGGTGAACAAGTTGGTAAAGAACAGAATCAGGTTGTCCACAAAACCTCCAAGGTAACCTGCAAGAAGTCCGAGGAACAGTCCGATTACGGTTGCAATGATTCCCGCAACCAGACCAATTTTCAGGGATGAACCTGTTGCAGAGATCAGCTCAGTCAAAACATCACGGCCAAAGTTATCCGTACCAAGCACGAAGGTCTGACGGTTAATGACATCTTTTTCATTGATGTACTGCTTGCTGTCGATGCTCTGAACCTCTTCCAGCTCACCGGTCTCTTTATTTTTCTCGGCAATAATGGTTGGAACATCCTCTAAAATACCGTCGATTTCGTTGTCGAGACGCTGATATTTTTTCTTTTTTGCTGCGATAAGGCCTTTCTGTTCTGCATTTGGGTCATATTTTTCCTCCCAAAGTGCAATCAGACCTTCTGCATCGGTAACATCGATTTCACTGGCATCTACACCGCCGTATTTTTCCAGCCATTCTGCCATCATAGAACGGTTGTCCATTGTCAGTTTGCTTTCAACGATGGATGCGGTTGCATCAACATTCATCTTATACGTTTTGCCGGAATTTACGGTGTCCTGAATCGAAAGATAGGTACCCGGTTTGAAAAAGTTTCCGTTTCCGATCATTGCCAGCGGATCTTTTGCCACAACAAACGGATAGATGATAATGGTCAGGAGAATTGCCAAGAAGATTACAAATCCTGTCACGAATTTTCCTGAATGAAAAATCTGTTTGATTGTATTTTTCATAGCGTATTCTCCTTTCTAATCCTGCTGGGATGCTTTGACACGTGGGTCAATGACTGCATACAGAAGTTCAACAAGCAGGTTGGCCAGCAGAACCATGATGGTAATGATTAACGTACAGGCAGAAAGCAGCGGATAATCCTGGCCGGTAACTGCTGAGAGCATCGTTGTTCCAAGTCCCGGGTAACTGAATACCATCTCAGCTACCAGGTTGCCGCCGATCATGGTACCAAGGGACATTGCGAGACCGGTGATCTGCGGAAGCATTGCGTTACGGAACACATATTTCACAATCGTATGATCCTTGATACCAAGGAAACGACTGTATTTTACATAGTCGGCATTCAATTCATAAATTGACATGGAACGCATACCAATCGCCTGGCCGCCGATCGTGATGATTACGATAGACCAGAATGGCAACTGGTAATGTGAAAGCACAGATTTCATAAAAGCAAGGCTCATATGCGGAATCATACTGCTCGCATAGCCGCCTGCTGCAGGTGCAATATGTAATTTCAGTGAGAAAATGAACAAAAGTACGGTTGCCATACCAAAGGCAGGTACGTTACTGATAAACAGGAATGCCGGAAGGATTGCCTTGTCGAAAACACCTTTCATATAAGCTGCAATTGCACCAAGCAGGTTACCAAGAATCCATCCAACAATAATGGCCGGAAGCTGTAAACATATGGTCCACAGAACCGAACTGGAAATAATATCGGATACGGTACGCGGATACTGGCTGAAAGAAACGCCGAAATCACCGCGAAGTGCATTTTTTACCCAGGTAAAAAACTGGACATACATTGGTTTGTTAATACCAAATTTTGCTGCATAGTCTTCATATACTTTCTGAATTGCAGTCGCATCGGTCATACCTTCTACCGATTTGGACGCAATAGTTGAAACCGGATCGCCCGGCATCAGACGCGGAAGAATGAAGTTCAGCAGTACCGCAAAGACTAACGTCAGAAGATACCACAAGATCTTCTGCGTATAATACTTTTTCATTCCTTTCATAGAAGAACCCTCCTTCTGATTTTTAAAAGCGGCCGGAGCACCCCGGCTCCGGCCGCCTCTGTTACAATTCAGTATGAACTTTCTTTCTGTTTGGCAAATCAGCCGTCAACCAGTCCCAGATTGTACAGTGCTGCTACGCCATAACCATCGGTGCAGTCCATCGGAGGAACGTTACTTCCATCGTCTTTCTGCGGATAGTTGGTCCATACGGACTCGTTTACTTCGTGGAATACCTGCGGTCTGTACATCAACGGTACACACGGGCACTCTTCCAGCATAATCTTGGAAAGTTCTGTATAGTAATCTTTCAGTTTTGCATCATCGGTCTCATGAGGAATTGCTGCAAGGATTTCATCTACACGGTCGTTCTGATAATGACCGAAGTTACCACTGAAGTTAACCTCAAGATCGTTGTAATCAGAGCTCATGAAGAAACGGCATCTCATGTACGGGTTGGCAACCGATGTACCAGGGCCGGACTGCATGGTGATTTCGAAGTTTCCGGTACTGTAATCCGTGCTGTAGTTTGCTGCTTCCGGGAAGTAGGTCTCAATGTTGATACCAATATTCTTTCCTGCTGCTGCTACGATTTCAAGGGTTGCATTCCAGTCAGACCATCCTGTCGGGCACTCAGCCTTATAGGAAAGGTTCTTTCCGTTGTACTCACGGATTCCGTCTCCGTCGGTGTCTACGATTCCGGCATCGTCCAGAAGCTTCTTAGCACCTTCTACATCGGCATTGGACCACTGATACTCTTTTAAGGCATCCTGATCCACCATAGCCTGCTCAGCATCGGTCGGGTTCATGACAGAACGCGGAACATCTGCGAAGGTAGGAGACTGTCCGGACATTGCTGAAGAAATAACCTGATCGTAGTCAACTGCCATAGCGATTGCCTTACGAACAGCTACCTGATCCAGTCCTTCTACTTCTGTATTAAAGAACAGGGTAGGCATTGTCATACACAGCTGATACGGTGCTTCATCAACATAGGTAGAAATCGGAAGATCCTGCTCTAACCACAATTTCTGAAGGTCTGTGATGAATATCTGTGCCACATCAATATCACCATTCTGGAATGCGGTGGTAGCTGCTGCGTTATCTTTAAAGATCGGGTGAGAAATATATTTCGGAACCGGAAGCTTACCCCACATGGAATCTGCCTGTCCCCAATAATTATCATCGCGGATCAGAACTACGTTCTGGTCATTGTCAAAGTATTTTTTGTACGGTCCGGAAGTTACCAGATCGTCCATCTTATCCATTTTAATTGCTTCAGCATCGTTGTTGTTTCTGTCAGCTACGGTCTTCAGATAGTTTTCCTGCATGATATAAAGCATTGGAAGATATCTTTCCGCAAGAACCGGGTTAACTGCTTCGCCGGAGTCATCGGTTGTCAGTTTGAAGACTACGGTACTGTCATCCTGTGCAACAACATCTGCAATGTAGCTCTTCATTTCAGCGCCAGTAGAAGAATTGTAATCTACATGTGCATGATATGTAGCTGCTACATCTTTTGCAGTAACCGGTGTGCCGTCATTCCATTTTGCGTCAGCTTTGATTTTCACTGTGATCTCGGTACGATTGTCGTTCCATACCGGATCTCCGTCTGCAAGCAACGGATACATTTTTGCATCCAGTGGATTCCACATATAAAGAGTTTCATAAACAAGTACACGTGAAGCATCGCCCTGTGCTATAACCATTGCATTGTTTGAGTTTGCGGACATTGGGTTGTAATCATTGACGGTACCCCACTGCTGTCCTGCGAAGTAAAGAGTTTCATTTCTTGGAAGCTCGCCTACCACATCATCTGAACCTGTGGTATCTTCGCTGGAAGCATCTGCTGTGCTGGAAGATGCTGCTGTGGTATCGCTTGATGCATCTGCTGTTCCGCTGGAGGATGCTGTTGCTCCTCCGCTTGAACTAGTGCTTGTGCTTCCGCTGTCTCCACATCCGGCAAGCATCGTTCCTGCCATTGTCACTGTCATTAACAGTGCAAGGACTTTCATGTTACGCTTTTTCATACTTTTTACCTCCTTAAGGTTTTCGTTCTTGCTTGATGAATTCATTATACACAAAGACTGTTAGAAAAACAGTGTCTATTTTTTGTTTTTGGTGTTCTTTTTTTGTTTTATGTTGGTTAAATTGCTCATTTTACTCTTTTTAACTCCCTTTATTCTGCTCATTTTTCACATATCCGTTTTCGCAACATCTGCACTATTTCGTCATTATGATTATTTGTGCTATTTTTCCGTCTTTTCCGACATTTTTCCGTTCGCTTTTTCCATCTCTTTGTGCTATGATGAATATCGTATCAATTTCAGGAGGTTTTTTCTATTATGAATACTGTTTCTCATAAGTACCGACAGTCAGCGCTTCTGCTTCTGACCGCTGCGATCTGGGGTTCTGCCTTTGTCGCACAGCAGACCGGTATGGATTATGTCGGACCTTTTACGTTCAACGCGGCACGAAACCTGCTCGGCGGACTTACGCTTCTTCCGCTGATTGTCTTTTTCTCCTCACGTAAAAAGCGAACCCTACCGCCAGATGCTTCGTCAGAAAATACCACACAGCCAAAAACGCTCTGGGCGGGCGGTATTCTCTGCGGCATCGCACTGTTTGTCGCCTCAACCCTGCAGCAGATCGGCATCCAGTACACAACCGTCGGAAAGGCCGGTTTTATCACTGCACTTTACATCGTACTTGTTCCGGTCTGCGGCCTGTTCCTCCGAAAACGTGTACAGCCGAAGGTCTGGCTCGCAGTTCTCATTGCCGTCGCCGGTCTCTATCTGCTCTGCATGACAGACGGATCCTTCTCTTTGCAGAAGGGCGATCTTCTTGTGCTTGCCTGTGCGCTCGGATTTACCGTACATATTCTGGTCATTGATCATTTTTCTCCTCTTGTCAACGGTATCAAAATGTCCTGCATTCAGTTTTTTACCTGTTCAATCCTGTCCGCTGTCTGTATGGTTCTCTTTGAAACCGTAAACTTCTCCGATCTTCTGCACGCCTGGATGCCGATTCTCTATGCCGGAATTCTCTCTTCAGGTGTTGGCTATACCCTGCAGATCATCGGGCAGAAAGGATTAAATCCTGCCACAGCTTCTCTGCTTATGAGCCTGGAATCCGTTTTTTCTGTTCTTGCCGGTTGGATTCTCCTTCATCAGGCTCTCTCCGCTCGCGAGCTCTCCGGCTGTATTCTGATGTTTGCAGCGATCGTGCTGGTACAGCTTCCGAACTTTCACAAAACCAATGCTGTTTCCTGATGTTATTCCTTTTTCAGTGTAAGAAAGATTTCTGTTTTGCGAGCTTCTTTCTTACGGCAGCTTGCTTTAATGACATAATTCCCCTCCGCCGCAGTGTGATCCTGCCCGGAGGGCTTTTTTTACGCCATCCGAAAATTTAACCGAATCGAGCAAGTCCCCTGCTTCCATTGCGAATATCCGCCTGCCTAACATTTTTATAGCATAAAAATACAAAATTCTGCATATTGATTGCAGGATTTTTTAATTCGTGCTACACTGTTTTTATTGTACCAATAAGCACTTATTTTTATTAGGAGGTTCTGTCATGCCCGTTTTTGATTTCAGCAATTCCCCGGAAAAAACAAAAGTTTCCGAATGTACGTATACTGTTTTCCGCACAAACGCACCGTTTACTTCTCCGGATCAGCCGATCCTAATTCTGGATACAAAAGAGAAGGCTTTCCCGCATCATCCCTGCGGTATTTTCACAAACCCATCCAAACGGACCTCGTTTGAATTTAAAGATGAAGAAGAATCCTTCATTGCCGACATTCTTCAGATCGATGCCCGTTTTGTCAGCCTTTTAAAATGGCTCGGTGAAAACCATATCAATGTCCGCCTTTCCGGTACACAAACATCCGACGGTTATGCAGTTTACAAAATCCGCGAGATCGCTTTCGGTGGCGGCGCAAAGCTTTCGGCTGAGGATGGATTTTTACAGTTTATGATTGAACGTCTCCTCGCCAGCAATGCACCGGAAGAAGAAATCGAAGATGAAGACCAGGAAGAAACCGGTGACAGCATGAAACTCACCAGCATCCAATCCATTACTGATTTTATGAACTGTGCCGGAAGAACACTGCCGGATAATATCCGCCTTTGGGCTCGTCGAAACCTCGCTGTTGCCCGTTCCCACGAAGTCTCTCCCGAAGAACGTCGTCACGCACAGCGCGCCCTCTCCATGATGATGAATATTCAATGGAAAAGCAACTATTTTGAAGCCATTGATCCAGTGGAAGCACGCCGGATCCTCGATGAAGAACTGTATGGCATGGAACGCGTGAAGCAGAGAATTATCGAAACCATCATTCAGATTAACCGGACTCATACGCTGCCGGCCTATGGTCTGTTACTGATCGGTCCTGCCGGAACCGGAAAATCGCAGATTGCTTATGCCGTTGCGCGTATCTTAAAACTGCCGTGGACAACACTCGATATGAGTTCAATCAATGACCCGGAACAGCTGACCGGAAGCTCCCGCATTTACGCAAACGCAAAACCGGGAATCATCATGGATGCTTTTTCCATGGCCGGCGAATCCAACCTCGTCTTTATCATCAACGAACTCGACAAGGCTGCCTCCGGCAAGGGTAATGGAAACCCTGCAGACGTTCTGCTGACCCTTCTTGACAATCTTGGTTTCACCGACAATTACATCGAATGTATGATCCCGACCGTCGGTGTATACCCGATCGCAACCGCAAATGACAGAAACCAGATCAGTGCTCCGCTGATGTCCCGCTTCGCTGTGATTGAAATTCCGGATTACACACCGGAAGAAAAGAAAATCATTTTCTCCCGCTATGCACTTCCAAAGGTGTTAAAACGTATCGGTATGAAAGAAAAAGAATGCATTCTGACTCCGGAAGGACTCGACGCCGTAATCTCCTGCCACGAAAACACAAGCGGTATTCGTGATCTTGAGCAGGCTGCTGAGCATATCGCAGCAAATGCGTTATATCAGATAGAAGTCAACCATGTTTCCTCTGTTACCTTTGATGCAGAAATGGTACGTGAACTGCTCTTGTCCTGCTGATCTGCCTTATTTTCTATTTTGAAGGCGTATCAGGGTACGGCGAAAACCAGTGACGCAACAATTCACGCTCTGTGGTGCTGAAATTTTTTGTATTATTTTAGAGTGTGCTGTAAAATAGTTTCCTGTCCCATCAGTCTGTACTTTCGGGCAGGGAACTATTTTATTTCTCCAGATATTTTCATAAAAGAAAGCCCCTGACACTTTCATGTCAGGGGCTTCCTTTCGATCAATTCAGAAAATTTATTTCTGCGGGCCGGCGGAAACAAGTGCTTTACCAGCAGCGTTTCCTTCATATTTTGCAAAGTTCTTGATGAATCTTTCAGCCAGATCCAGTGCTTTGGTCTCCCACTCGGAAGCATCAGCATAGGTATCGCGAGGATCCAGGATAGCCGGATCAACGCCCGGAAGTTCAGTCGGAACTTCGAAGTTGAAGTACGGAATAGTCTTCGTCGGAGCTTCGTTGATAGCACCGCTTAAGATTGCATCGATGATTCCACGGGTATCACGGATGGAGATACGTTTTCCGGTTCCGTTCCAGCCTGTGTTAACCAGGTATGCTTTTGCTCCGCTCTTCTCCATTTTCTTAACAAGCTCTTCTGCATATTTGGTTGGGTGCAGCTCCAGGAATGCCTGGCCGAAGCATGCAGAGAAGGTAGGAGTCGGCTCGGTAATTCCGCGCTCGGTTCCTGCAAGTTTTGCAGTAAATCCGGACAGGAAGTAGTACTGAGTCTGCTCTGGTGTCAGAATAGATACTGGCGGAAGTACGCCGAATGCATCTGCGGACAGGAAGATAACATTCTTAGCTGCCGGTGCAGAAGAAATCGGGCGAACGATGTTCTCAATGTGGTTGATCGGATAAGATACACGAGTATTCTCGGTTACGCTCTTATCATTGAAGTCGATCTTGCCTGCTGCATCAACGGTAACGTTCTCAAGCAGAGCGTCACGTCTGATTGCATTGTAGATGTCCGGCTCAGACTCTTTGTCCAGGTTGATGACTTTTGCATAGCAGCCGCCCTCGAAGTTGAATACTCCGTTGTCGTCCCAGCCGTGCTCATCATCACCGATCAGAAGACGTTTCGGGTCTGTGGAAAGAGTTGTTTTTCCTGTTCCGGAAAGTCCGAAGAAGATTGCGGTGTTCTCACCGTTCAGGTCTGTGTTTGCAGAGCAGTGCATGGAAGCGATGCCCTTCAGCGGCAGATAGTAGTTCATCATGGAGAACATACCTTTCTTCATCTCTCCGCCGTACCATGTGTTGACGATAACCTGCTCACGGCTTGTGATGTTGAATACTACTGCTGTCTCAGAGTTCAGACCCAGCTCTTTGTAGTTCTCAACTTTTGCTTTGGATGCGTTGTAAACAACGAAATCCGGCTCGAAGTTCTCAAGCTCTTCTGCTGTAGGTTTGATGAACATGTTAGTTACGAAATGTGCCTGCCAAGCTACCTCAACGATGAAGCGGATAGCCATACGGGTATCTTTATTTGCGCCGCAGAATGCATCTACAACGAACAGTCTTTTGTTGGAGAGCTCTTTTTTGGCGATCTCTTTTACTGCTGCCCATGCTTCCTGGGTTGCCGGATGGTTATCGTTTTTGTACTCATCAGAAGTCCACCATACAGTATCTTTCGAGTTCTCGTCCACAACGATGTATTTGTCTTTCGGTGAACGGCCTGTATAGATACCGGTCATAACGTTAACTGCACCAAGCTCTGTCTCCCGGCCTTTTTCATAGCCTTCCAGCTCTGGTTTTGTCTCTTCCTCAAATAACTGCTCATAAGAAGGGTTGTACACAATTTCTGTGGTACCGGTGATGCCATACTTTGTTAAATCGATCTGTGCCATCTTGTAATTAACCTCTTTCCTTTGATAGTAATACTGCTTCATTCTGCAAAATGCAGAAATTTGAAGGTATCCTTTAGAAGAAACCGGACCAGCCGGCCTCTTCTACTCTAATTATACATAAAAGGCCAAAAAAATCAACTGAAAATCTTCCGTTTTTTTACAGAACGTGTCCCAAAATCTGTAAAAATTTTATAAACTTCGATTTTTCGAAGTTTTCTGACAATTGCATTTTTGTACACTTCATCCTGCAAATTGACATTTTTTGATTTTTTATGTTATAATATTAATAATTATGTTCGGAAAGAAGTTTCTTTATGTATTACGATCTGACCCGCGGGAAAATCTCCCGCTCTCTTATCCTGTTTGCCCTGCCGATGATCGCAGGAAATCTGTTGCAGCAGTTTTACAACATTGCCGACACCCTGATCGTCGGACGCGTTCTCGGAAGCAATGCGCTCGCCGCCGTCGGCTCCTCCTATACGCTGATGACGTTTCTGACTTCCATTTTTCTCGGCCTGTCGATGGGCGCCGGTGCGCTCTTTTCGATTTATCAGGGACGAAAAGATCTTTCTTCTTTAAAACTTTCGATTCTCCACGCGTTTCTGCTGATCCTTGCCGTTACGCTCGTGCTGAATCTCGCTGTTTATGCAGGCATCGAGCCGATCCTTACGTTTCTTCGCGTCCCGGATGAAGTCCGTCCCGGCATGCGGACGTATCTTCTGATTATCTTTGCCGGCCTTATTGCAACATCCGTATACAATTTCTTTTCCTGTATGCTGCGCGCGCTCGGAAACTCTTCTGTGCCGCTGATTTTTCTCGCTGTCTCTGCTGTGCTGAACATTGCACTGGATCTGTTCTTTGTCGCTGTACTGCCGTTCGGCATCTCAGGCGCGGCGCTCGCTACGGTTCTTGCGCAGTATGTGTCCGCCGTCGGTATTCTGCTCTATGTGCTGCTCCGCTGCCGCATGTGGCTGCCGTCAAAAAAAGAATGGCGTTTCAGCCATTCCATTTTAAAAGAGATTCTGAATCTTTCTTCGATGACCTGCATTCAGCAGTCGGTCATGAATTTCGGCATTCTGATGGTACAGGGGCTCGTCAACAGCTTCGGTCCGGCGGTCATGGCGGCATTTGCGGCCGCGGTGAAAATTGATACCTTTGCCTATCTGCCGGTGCAGGATTTCGGAAATGCCTACTCCACTTTCACCGCACAGAATTACGGGGCCGGAAATCACGAGCGGATCCGGCGCGGCACGAAAGATGCTTTTGCACTGAGCGCTGCTTTTTCCATCGTCATTTCTCTGCTTGTCAATCTGTTCGCGCATCCGCTGATGCAGATTTTCGTGAAAGCATCAGAAATGGAGGTCATCGCGATCGGCATACAGTACCTGCGGCTGGAAGGCTCGTTCTATCTCGGCATCGGATGGCTGTTTCTGCTGTACGGGTATTACCGCGCTGTCAAACGCGCCGAGATGTCGGTTGTTCTGACCGTCATTTCGCTTGGCATGCGTGTGGCGCTGGCATACCTTTTCTCCGCCACGGCGCTTGGCGTTGCCGGAATCTGGATCGCCATTCCGATCGGCTGGGCACTGGCTGATATGACCGGACTTTTCTTCCTGCGGCGTGCATTCCGATCGCAGAAGCCTGCATAAGTTCCGAATCTTATATCGCAGTACGGTTTTCTGCGGATAAACTGCGGAACTGCCCCGGCGTCTGGTGCATGCGTTCCTGGAAGACGCGGTTAAAATAGCTGATATTTCGGAATCCGCAGTCGCTCGCAATCTTGCTGATCGCCTCCTCGGTGGAAAGCAGCAGCCGGCAGCTCTCGGCAATCCGCAGGTTATTGACATACGTCACGGCGGAAATATGCATAATCGACTTAAAGAAGCGGCAGAAAGCGCTCTCACTCATATGAAACTGGCTCGCCAGTTCCGCGATTTCGAGATCCTCACAGAAATGAGCATTCATGTATGTGAGGATCTCTTTCATTCTGCTGACACGGTAATTCGTCGAGGCATCCGTTTTTCCGCCGTTCTTTTCTGCCGCACTGTAATATCCCTGCCAGATTTTCAGAAGTTCCGCTTTTAACAGCAGCTCCCAGCCCGGTTCTTTTCTTTCCTGCAGATTTCGGATCTCCTGCATGGCCTGTGCCGTTTTTTCTGCAAGGCGTGTCCCCCGCTCTGTCTTGGATGGAAAACGGATCTCGGAGGACAGCACTGGTTCGATATACTGCTGCTGGATCCGGTCAAGCGATGTGCCGGACAGAAAACGCGGCTGGAATACAACGGCAAGAAACGTAAATTCCTGTCCGTCGATTCCCTCTACCTCATGCAGACGGTTTGCATTGACAAAGGCGGTCTCCCCTTCCCGCAGGAGAAAGGTCTCGGTATCCATATGAAAAACAGCTTCGCCCTTTACTGCATAAAAGAGCTCCACTTCCTCATGCCAGTGGCAGTACACCCGCACGGTACTCTGCAGGTCTGTCTCGAAAACGTGAATGCTCAGCGGAAAAAGCTCATCACCGTGGGGCTGTGTTTCTTTTCGGTAATTCATCTGTGAGAGCATATTTTTGTCTCCTCTCTTGTTTTGCTCTGCTGTCCCAATTGTAACACGAACTTTGCGATTCCGGCAAGTTTCCATGTTCTGCCGGCGAATCGCCCTTCCATGACCGTATTTTTCCTTCTTAAATGATAATAATTATCATATTTTATCAGCTTATTGACATTTCTTTTCATCCACGCTATATTTTAGATACCCCGATAGGGTATGTGATTTCAAGTTTTTCATCAAACTCCAGGAATACAGTCCGGCACGCTTTCGTTTCGCTGTATTCCCGGAAGAAAGCAGGTATTGTATGATTAAAACAGTCTTAAAAATTGATGGTATGATGTGCGGCATGTGCGAATCCCATATGAATGATGTAGTCCGCAAGAGCTGCTCTCCAAAAAAAGTAAACTCTTCTGCAAAAAACGGCGAGACCGTTGTCATCAGCGAAGCGCCGCTCGATATTCCGTATCTGAAACAGCAGATCAAGGACATCGGATATGAGCTGGTTTCGTATACGAGTGAGCCGTATGAGAAAAAGGGATTTTTCCATTTCGGACGGTAAGCGGATTTCATGCCCTTCCTTTTGCAGTTTGTGCGTCGAAAAAAAGCACCGTTTCAGAAGTTTATTTCCTTTTGGAAATCTGCCTCTGAAACGGTGTTTTCTATTTTTTATCTATGATTTGATCAGCCGCAGCAGCATCCGCAGGACGGCGGCGTTTCTTTCTCCTCTTTTTTCGGAGATTCTGCGCCCAGATCGTACCAGGTCGGGTCGATGTCGAATCTGCGGTTGTTTCCAAGATAGATCGGATGGGTCGGGTCTGAGGACAGGTAGGCGCGCTCGGTCGAAACCTTCCACTGTGCATCCCAGTCAATCTTCGGAAGTGCCAGATCGTAGTGTGTGCTGGCGCGGAAGCCGTCTTCCTCTCCCTCAATTCTTCCCTGGCGGATGATGGCTGCAAAATCTGTGTGATGTGCAAATGCCGGAATCTGGTACAGATCTTTTAAGTAATCCGAAACATTTTTCAGATCCTGCACACGGTATTTCACCGGTCCGAGGTAACGGGAATATAAGAGGTCAAAGCGCACAAGGGTAACATAAAGCGCTGCGTCTGCCTCGGTCACAAAGTCTCCTGCCAGGAAACGGGTGGCTCCAAGTGCTGTTTCGAGCTCTTCGAGGGCTCCGTAGAACTGTTTTGCACTTTCTACGTACTGTGCCAGTTCTACGGCATTCAGCATCGTATCCAGCGGCCCGGCGATCTTTTTCTTTACTTCTTCAGCGGCTGCTGTGGACGATTTTGCATTTGCTGTTGGTGACAGCTCCGGTCCGTCCGGCAGTTCGCGGATTTCGGCAAGAATCGTCTGATAATCTTCTTCTCTAGTATCAGCCAGCGGCGGAAGGCTTGCCGGATCTATTCATCTTGTCAATCTCTTCCCGCAGCTCCACCGGATACAGCTCCGGCGCGCCTTTTTTGTGCCATGGGCGGAAGTTGACCTCGAAATAAGTGGTCAGCCAGTTGTAATCGTTGTTGACTACCTTTCCCGTCGTAAACGGTAGAATACGAGCACCTTGACAAATAGCAGACCGCTTTTGCGGT
>NZ_QTUL01000012.1:0-88238 GCF_003435675.1 Blautia sp. AM23-13AC
ACTTTTTATTTGCAGGCTGAAGTAACGAGAATGCGACGCGCAGTTTTCAAAAAAACGCACGGCAGGAAATCCCGCCGTGCGTCCATAGATTCTGATTTACGCTTAAATTATTTAAGAGTAACTTTAGCGCCTTCAGCCTCAAGTTTAGTTTTGAGCTCTTCAGCTTCTGCTTTGGAAGCACCCTCTTTGAGGACTTTCGGAGCACCGTCAACTACTTCTTTAGCTTCTTTCAGGCCAAGTCCTGTAGCTTCACGTACAACTTTGATAACTTTAACTTTGTTCGGGCCAACCTCTGTCAGCTCTACGTCGAACTCGTCTTTCTCCTCAGCTGCTGCTGCATCGCCTGCTGCTGCTGCAACTACAACGCCTGCTGCTGCGGATACGCCGAACTCTTCCTCACATGCTTTTACAAGATCGTTTAACTCTAATACAGATAACTCTTTGATAGCGTCAATAAACTCTGCGGTTGTTAACTTTGCCATTTTATTTTCCTCCTTGGATATTTTCTGAATAATGTTCTCAGGCTGCGTATTTCACGCTGCCCGCTTGAGGCTTAGGCCTCTGCTGCGCCACCTTTGGACTCTGCGATCTGGTTGAGGACGCGAGCCAGGTTTGCGATCGGGGACTGGATGCTTCCAAGCAGTTTGCCAAGAAGTTCTTCTCTTGACGGAACGTTTGCCAGTGCTTCCATTCCAGCTTTGTCGTAGTAGTTTCCTTCTACAACACCAGAAACCATCTCCAGCTTCGGAGCGGTTTTTGCAAATTTAGCGATGATTCTTGCCGGAGCTGTTGCATCGTCCTTGCTGATTGCGATAGCGTTTGTGCCATCCAGGTCTTTGGTAAGAGACTCGAAAGCAGTACCAGCGAATGCACGTTTCATCATTGTATTTTTGTATACTTTGTAATGAACGCCTGCTTCTCTTAACTCTTTACGCAGCTGAGTATCCTGAGCAACGGTTAATCCGCTGTAGTTTACCAGCAGCACGCACTGTGCGCCTTCTACCTGTGCGCTGATCTCTTCCAGGACCGGCTTCTTCAGATCGATTTTTGCATTGATTGCCATGATTGCACCTCCTTGTAGTATTTCGTACCTACGCTTTGGAAGTATAAAAAAAGCTCTTCGCGAAGATTGGCGAAGAGATCTCAAAATTCCATAACATGAACCTTGTGTAACTTCTCCTCGGCAGGCGTTTGAAACTTACGCCTTGCGGCACCTGCTGTCTTCGGCGTGATACAGATGGTATATTATCATATGTGATGAGGGTTGTCAAGATCAAAATAAACTTTTTTCATATTTGTGCAACTTCATCGTTACTGTTCACTCAGCAGTGAAACACCTGCTGTTTCGCTGCGTAAGAAAGTGATTCAGGAGTGAGCAGCCCTCCTTTTGCGAAGCAAAACTTTAAATGAGGGCTGCGAATGTTACAGTTCGCAGGGAATCTGTGAACTGTAACACTTCATCAAAATATACGTTCTGTTTTTTCAAACCGTTTCTACACATATCATGTTATACTTATTTTGTTGTCTCACCTACACCAAGGCAACTTGGAAAGGAGGTGACGTTGTTGGAGCCTATTACTTCGCTTATTGTTTCCGTTATGGCAGGTGTGATTTGCCACCTCATCTGCAAATGGTTGGACGAAAACGATTAGAAGGACAACCAGCCCAAAAGTTTAAGCCGCTTTACGGAATAGAAAAACCCGGAGACTGCCATCTCCGGGGTTTTCGTTGTTGAAACCTTTTAGCTTCGCTTTGCCTACGGCAAGTATATCATATGCAGAACCGAATTTCAAGATTCCTCTCCCACATTTTTATTTCACTTTCACCAGTCGCACAGCCATATACGGTCTTGACGGCATGTCGATCGTGAATTCTCCGCTGTGGCGGCCTGCCGGGGTGATGGTCATGTTCCAGGTGTCGATGACTTCCACATCAAACTCCTGGCCTTCCGGCATGTGGAACGGGCGACGGCATGGGCGGTTGGCTCCGAAATAGTACATGATACAGTCTTTTCTCGGATGGCTTGCGCCGTTCGTGCAGCAAGTCTCATCAAAGAATGCCGGAAGCGGCTCCATATAGCCTCCGTTTTCTTCCATAATGTCCAGCAGGAACTGAATACGCGCCGGGCTGCCGCCCCTCAGCTCTCCGCCGTGTGACCACCAGATCACACCGTTTTCATTTTCATACGTCTCGCCGTGCTGGCCATATCCACCTCTGGTATATGCCTCCCAGAACCGGCGTGTCATCTCCTCGCCGCTGATATTTCCCCAGCCGAACGGAAGATTTCCTTCATATGCAATCTCATCGAGTACGCACGGTTTTCCATACTGCGGGCGCCAGATTTCCACATTTTCTGCGGTACGGTACAGATCGATTCTCTGCAGACTGCAGTGCGTGATCCATCCCCTGGAATGATCGTACATGGTCATACAGTTGTGAATGGAGCGCAGATGGCGGTACGGATCCTGACGGCAGACGGTTTCTGCATTGGACTCCCACTCGGATACCGGTTTCCAGCGGAACAGGTCAAATTCATTTGCCATAGCCCACCATACATTGTGGTATGCACTGAAACGGTTGACAACGTATCTTAAATAAAAGCTCTGCTGCTCCAGATTCATGCGGGAATAGCCCCAGCGGTCGTACGGATGGAACAGAATCAGATCGGCCTGGATTCCCATGGTGCCAAGGCGTGCGATCGTGTTTTCAATGTGTTCAAAATAAGAAGGATTCGGACGGGTATAATCCCATACTTCATCCGGGTTTTCGATCATGGCATCAATGCCGCCGAACATATTGCGCGGCGCTTTTTCCAGCTTCTCTGTCTCAAAGTCAGACGGAGACCACGGAGAATTTTCACGAATTTCAAACGGATACTGTGCCGGCTCTTTTAAATTGTAGACATAGTGCTTCGGGAAAACGCAGAAGCGGATCTTATTAAACGGAGAAGCAGCAAGGCTTTCATACGTTTTCTCCTGAGTCTCCTTACTCTGCAGCTCCCACACATAGCAGGTCGTACCGCACGGGTAGTATTCCTTTCCGTCATCGTAAGCAAAATGGTAGGTGTTTGCTACCCGAACCGGACCGTGGCAGTTTTCATCGGCTGCGCTGACCTCCACCGTCACCTTCGCCTCATCGCCCCAGCTTGTTACTGCGGTAATCTCATACGTTCCTTCGCAGGATGGCATAAAGCGAAGCTTGTATACGCCGTTTCCATCATAAAAGCCCTCGGCATGCTTTTCCTCTGCCTGGCCTGCCATCGTTCCTTTCACCCACTGCTCCGCGAACGGATTTCCCTCGGACGGTCCCCGGAAAACCAGTTCTGCAATTCCATATCGTTTTACATATTCGGTATAAGACTGTAACATACGTTCCACCTTTCTGAAATAAGTATTGCTTCGTATCGTGATAATTTAATTTTACTAAATGCATTTTGAATAGTCAATCTTTTTAAATTAAACTTTTAAACAATAATTCAGTTGTTTTTTTATCACTTTTGCCGATATCTATTTCTTTTTTCCTTGTATTTATTGACGTTTTTTCACTTTTATTGTAAACTTTCCCATAGAGTCTGCCGGACCTTTTGCTGAACAGTTCCGGCATTTTCTTTTTATCTGGCTCAAAATTCAGCATATATCTAACATGTACAGGAGAGGAGATGGTCCTTTGAAAAAACGCTTTTCCAAAATTTCCATACACTCACTTGGTTTTCGTATTTTTGTTCTGCTTGCAGTCATGATCGTCCTTTTTTGCGCGCTTGTCGCGTACAACAACACAGCCGCTTTCGGTCTGATGCTTGAGCGGATCCATGAGAACTCGGAAAATACACTGGTTCTGTACCAGAAAAGCCTGGATGAAAATCTTTCCCGCACGGAAACCTACCTCTATGTTTTCGCATTAAATGATGCCGATCTTCTTTCCCTCCGCGCAGCAGAACCACAGACAACCAACTGGTATATCACATTAAACCGAATCAAAAAAAGCTTTGAAAACGCAACGCCAAACTATACCGTAGACGGCTTTTTCTGCTATCAGGAAGCCACAGATGCCCTGGTCCTCTATGACCAGACCACCAACCCGACACCGTTCCTCTGGAACTATATCCGTGAAATCGCCAAAACAGAGGATCCGTCCTCTGTATGGAATCTCAACGAAATCAACGGGAAATATTACCTTGTCCGTATTCTGAACCTGAACGGATATCTGCTCGGCGCGTACATTTCCACGGATACACTCCTTGGCACTCTGGTCGATACAAAAACGCAGGACAGTCTTCTGTATTTTTCCGATGGTCCCCTTCTTCTGCGCACCCCGTCAAACGATGTCTGCCTGGAGGCTCCCCGCTTGAAATGGCGACGATATCCTTCCTACGACATTGATGGAACCTCCTGGATGGCTGTTTCACATGAACTGAACGAAACACCGCTGTCGCTGACCCTGCTTTTAAAGGCTTCGGAATACACCAAATATCAGAGCAGCTTTTATCTTCTCGCCCTGATCGTTTCGCTCGGTCTGTTCGTAATCTGGCTGCTCCTGTCTGCTTCCCTGCACCGCTGGGTTCTTCACCCGGTTCACATGCTGACGCATGCGCTGGAACAGCTCCGCGGCGGTGATCTCAAGGTGCGGATTCCGGATGACGCTATGCTCGACGAATTCCGGAAAATGACGACCGCTTTCAACGATATGGTCGAAGAGATCGATGATCTGAAAATCGCGAATTACGAAAAACAGCTCGCCCGTCAGAAGCTGGAAGCGCTTTACCTGAAGCAGCAGATCACGCCGCATTTTATGATCAACTGCCTGAACACCATTTATCAGCTGACTGAAAATAACCATGCGGACCTGGCACGGCAGATGCTTCAGAACCTGAGTGTACATCTGCGCTATACGCTTTCCTCCGGCCAGACCGTCTCGCTTTTAGAAGAGCTAAACCTTGTAAAAAACTACGTGGAGCTTTCCTCCATCCGCTATCCCGGCGCGCTGCGCCTGCTCCCTTCCTGCGAAGAATCGCTGCACAATGCAACGGTTGTGCCGCTTATGCTCCTGAACTTTGTGGAAAACACGATCAAATATGAGGTCGTTATGGGGAAAGTGCTGGACATGCATATCGATATCACCGCGCAGGAAGAAAATCAGTGCACCCGTCTTCATATCTGTATCTGGGATACCGGACGCGGTTTTTCCGAGGATATACTTGCCGTGATGCAAAAGCTTGATACCTATGTAAACTCCGAGCAGGAACACATCGGCATCACAAATGTGGTGCTCCGCCTCCGCCAGATTTTTCCCGACGCGGCTTTTGCTTTTGGCAACCGCCCCGGCGCAGGCGCTCAGATTACCATTGATTTTCCTTACGTTCCCTTTTTCCGCATCGACGGATAACCGGAACAGCTAAAAATATGTTTTGGGAGGTTATTATGAACCTGTTAATTGTAGACGATGAATATTATACCGTCGAAAGCATCTCCAACAAAATCCGCACACTACGCCCGGACTTTTTTGAGATTTTCTGTGCCTACAATCTGACGCAGGCATTGGAAGCCTTTTCCGCGCATCCGATTGATCTGATGATTTGTGATATCGAGATGCCCGGCGGCTCCGGCCTCGAACTGCTGGACCAAATCCGCCAGGCACACTACGAAACCGTCTGCATTTTTCTGACCGCCTATGCAAAATTTGAATATATTTCCCGCGCTATGAAGCTTTCCAGCAGTGACTATCTGTTGAAGCCGCTGGACGACCATGCTCTTCTGGAAGCTCTTGACAAAGCCTGTGCGCAATGTGAAAAGCAGCAGAAGGACCGCGTCAACACCCTTCATGCCAATTACTGGAAGGAAAGTGAGCTCCCGCTTGCGGAACAGTTTTTCCTCGACCTGTTAAATGGCAGTATTTCCTCTGCTCCTCCCGAAGTGATGGATGAAATCCGCTATCGCCGTCTGGATGTCAAACTGATTCATCAGCCCTTCTGTCCGCTTCTGATCCAGACCGGACAGACGAACTCCTTTTCTCCGACCGACAACCGTACCCTGTATGAATTTGCCTTAAAAAATATTGCCCGGGAATATTTTTTTGAACCCGGCGAGCTGCCGCTGACGATCCGCGCACTTGATGGTTTTTATCTTCTGCTTCTCCCGGCCTCCACACACTCTCGGGACGCCGTGATTGGCCGATGCCGTCAGGCCCTGACCGACTTTGTGACACACTTTCCGTTCTCGATCAACTTTTTCGTTGTTCAGAAGGTCTGTCTCCCGGAAGACCTGCGAAAAGCTTTTCTTTCCATGAAAGCCTTCGCCGGAAAGAATGTCACCTACGAAAATCACGTTTTCGATCTTGCCGCTGAAACCGAAGCTCCTGTTCAGACACCTTTTCAGCCGATTCCATCCGACCGCTGGTCCGATCTTCTCACATCCGGAAAAACGGAACAGCTTCAGATTGAGATTTTTGCTTTCTTAAATCAGATGAAGAGTTCCGGCACCGCTACGCGGGAATTTCTGACCGGCTTTTACTATCAGTTCCTGCAGCTGCTGTTCCGCCAGATGGATCATCCGGGCAGCGAAGACGAAGCCTTCCGCCGCCAGATTACCGTTGCTTCCCCGGAGCAGACCTTCTCCTCGTTTGGTGCTTTACGAGAATGGATTTCCAACAGTCTTCTGCTATTCATACAAAGCCGTCAGGCAGCCGCTTCCCAGGACACGGCTGTTGCCACCGTGAAAGCATATATCGAATCGCACCTCTCCGACGAGCTGGATCGCGATACGCTTGCAGCCATGGTATACCTGAACGCCGATTATCTGTCCCATCTCTTCAAAAAAGACACGGGAAGTTCTCTCATCAACTACGTCATCGACCGCCGGATTGCGCGCTCCAAGGAACTTCTCGCAAAGGGCGAAATGAGCATCCGCGACATTGCCATCACCTGCGGCTTCCAGAATATTTCGTACTTCTCCCGCCAGTTCAAAAAATCGACGGGCATGACACCGCGGCAGTTTAAAAATTAAAAAAATCCGGTTTTCCTTTTGCATATCGGAAAGCCGGATTTTTGGGAGTCACTCACATTTTTTTGTCAGCCCTTCACGCCGCCAAGGGTAATACCTTTTACAAAGTTTTTCTGAATGAACGGATAAATGATCATGATCGGCAGAATACCAAGTGCTGCCATCGCCATCCGAACCGTTCCGGACGGGATCTGGGAGAGACCCTCGCCTGCCTGCGCCATGTTGTTGGCATTCTGCGTCAGTGCCTGAATATTCTGCATCAGACGGTTCAGCAGATTCTGGATACTGTAGAGATCCGTTCTCTTGGTCAGATAGATATAACCATTGTTCCAGTCGTTCCAATAGGCAATACCAGAGAACATGGCAACTGTTGTAATAATCGGCTTGGACAGCGGAATTGCGATCTTCCACATAGTCTGGAACTCGTTTGCACCGTCAATATAGGCAGCCTCGAGAATTTCATCCGGCACACCGGTGACAAAGTAGCTCTTCATCAGAAGAACGTTGAATGCGCTCATCATCAGAGACGGAACCAGCAATCCGAAAAACGTATCTTTCACATGAAATACGGTTGTGTAGTTGATATAGGTCGGTACAAGGCCTCCGTTGAACAGCATGGTAAAGAACACCAGAAAGGTCAGGACATTGCGTCCCGGCAGACCTTTTTTCGAAAGACCATAGGCCAGACAGGTTGTCAGGGCAAGGCTGCAGACAACGCCGGTTGCGGTCAGGATAAAGGACATTCCGTAGGCTTTGATTACCATGGAACTGCTGGATGTGAATACCCACTCATAAGCGTAGGTACTCCACTTTTCCGGCAGGAAAGAGTAGCCATTCTGTAGCAGGGTTGCATTGTCAGTCAATGAGGAAATGAACATCAGCAGAATCGGAATGATCGCGAGCAGTGTCAGGATTGTCATGATCAGATGGCCGAAAAAGCTATAAATTTTATCTTCTCTTGTTTTCATACCGTTCCTCCTAGATCAGCGCGCTGTCGCGGTCAATTTTACGTACCAGCAGGTTGGCGCCAAGCACCAGAATAAATCCTACGATCGACTGGTAAACACCGGCTGCGGCAGACATCGAAACATTGCCCATCTGAAGCAGTCCGCGATATACGTAGGTATCAATTGTGTTTGTTGTGGAATACAGAGCTCCCTGGTTCATCGGCACCTGGTAAAAGAGACCGAAGTCAGAGTAGAAAATTCTTCCGATTGCCATCATGGTCAGCATGATAATGGTCGGACGCAGAAGCGGCAGGGTAATATATTTGATCTGCTGCCATCTCGTTGCACCATCGATCTTGGCTGACTCATAGAAGGATTTATCAAATCCCATCAGTGTTGCCAGATACACAATACAGTTGTAGCCAACCGACTTCCATGCACTGACAAAAACCAGGATAAACGGCCAGTATTTCGGTTCCGAATACCAGGAAACCGGATCTTTTCCCAGCGCCTTTAAAATCGTGTTGTTAATGAATCCGTTTTCTACACTGAAGAATGCAAAAACAAGATATCCGATGATAACGGTGGAGAGGAGGTTCGGAAGAAGGATTGCACTCTGGTAAACTTTCTTCCGTTTTCCTTCCAGTTCACTCAAGACAATAGCTACTGCGATTGCCAGTGTTGTGTTGATTACGATAAATGCCACATTGTAGAGAATGGTATTTCGTGTAATAACAAAGGCATCGCTTGTCGTAAACAGATATTCAAAGTTTTTCAGTCCTACCCATGGACTTCCGTAGATGCCTTTTCCGGCATTGTACTGTTTGAATGCAATCACAAGACCCGGCAGAGGCATGTAATTGTTGATAAACAGATAAATGAGACCCGGCAGCATCAGAATATAGATCGGCAGAAAACGTACAAATGTTTTTCGTCTTTTCTGGCTCTTCTGACTTTTCACTCTTGCCATGTTTTTCCTTCTCCTTTTTTTTCTTATCCGCAGCCGGTCCCAAAGCGTTCCGGTTTTGACAGATTTTTCTCTTCTTACAACCTGCGCCGTCCTGTTTTTGGGACGGCGCAGTCATTTTTTGATCTAAATTCTTAAACTTTATTTGTTTGCTTCCTGCCACGCTGCAAGCTGTGCCTTTTTCTCGTCGATAATCTTCTGAAGGCCTGCAGTCATCATCTTATCGTTCATCTCAGCAATTCCGGTCTCCGGGTCTACAAAGCCGTACTCTACGCTGGTCTGATACTCGTTGTATACGTTCTGTACTGCTGTGAGCTCGTTTGCCACATTTGTGCTGTCAAAGGAGAAACCGCTTGCTTTGGAAACCTTTGCATTGGTGTTAAACTCTTTCATCTCTGTCCACAGATCCGGATCATTTCCTTCCCATACATGGGTCAGGAACTGGTTCGGCATCATCCATCCCATGGAATGATTCCATCCGGAGTTGGATGCATCTACACCGTCTGCATAAGTAGCAAGTCCGTCATCGCCAATTTTATAATGTGTTCCCTCGATGCCCCATGCCAGAAGGTTTGCGATATCGGCATTTGTGTAGCACTCATTCAGGAATTTCATGGCTGCTTCTTTATGCTGTGCAGAGATCGGAATGGTCCAAGGCATACTAGCCACAGATGTGGAACTGATATAGTCATCCAGTGTCTGGAAGATGGTCATATCGCGACCGGTCAGTGTAGTCTCCTGCGCTTTGATGCCAGGCTTTCCGCCTGTGGTATAGCTCATCAGAGTTCCGGCTTTTACAAGCTCTCCGACTGCTGTTGTATCGGTCGATGCATCGGCACTGATATAGCCTTTCTGATTGTAGTCATACAGTCTTGCACAATAATCCTTGTAGAAATCGCTCTCAAAGAGATTTACAACATCAAGGTTCTGGCCATAGTCAAGCAGCACACCGAACACATTTCCTCCAAGGGAGTCTACGTTAGAGAACTGCGACATAGAACCTGTTGTCGGACGATAAACCTCTTTGTCCGGATACTTCTCATGCAGCTGTGCATAAATGTCATTTAATTCATCCAGACTGATTTTTACGATCTCATCGTCTGTGTTTGCTTCGTAGCCAATACCATCGAGATACTCGGTTGCGATCGCTGCGCATCCACGTCCCTGTGCAATGTCTCGGTTACTTGGAAGTCCATATAAAACTCCGTTTACACGGCAGGCATCTACATTTTCCTGTCCAACCGCATCAATAATTCCCTGTCCGTAAGTCTGAATCAGATCATTTTCTTCTAGGTCGGAGAGGTATCCCTGCTGAATTCCGGTTGCATATGGGAAACCTACACATGCAAGTACATCAATTTCCTCATTTGCGGAAAGCGCCAGCGTCGTGTTCTGGTTAAAGGAACCGTAATCAGTAATGGAAAGCTCAATTTCAACACCAATCTTATCTCTTGTGATATCATTGATGGCTTCCTGTACTTTCTCCGTATCTGCCGGAGCACCCGTCCAGGTCGGGAAGCTTACGATGATTTTTTCCACTTCTCCGCTTCCGTTCTCTGCTGTACTGGATGCGGTACTCTTATCCTTAGAATCTGTCTTTCCGGAATCTGAACTTCCGCCGCTGCTTCCGCATGCGGCCATGGAGCATGCCATAATGGATGCCATGAAAATCGCTGCTACTTTCTTTTTCATTCTTTCGTCCTCGCTTTTTATCTTTTTGTCTTGCTGCTTTATTTCGTTTCTGAGTTTCGGCCGTGACTCATTTGATGATCTTATTATATCTGCTTTCTTACCTCCAAAAAAGAACAATCCTGCGATGAATTTGCACTTTTCTGCGGTTTCTTTCCGCATTTTGTATAGTTTATGATCACTTTTCAGTTTTTTCTATGCATTCTGCTATCAGCACCCAGTCTCCCGCCGCTGGTTTCTTTGGCATAATGCACGACTTTCCACGCACTTCCACCTGGATTTCTGCTTTTTCTGTCTGTCCCGTTCTCGGATCAAACCAGGAAATTGCATAGATTCCGTCGCAAAGGCCCGCGAGCGGTGTACTCATGCCATCCATCTCTCCGTAATAAATCAGTGCTCTCGTTTTATCCCGGCTGATCGTGGCAGCCGCAAGCTTATTGGCAAACGGGCTGATACTCTCCTCTGCTTCTGCCAGATCGTAAGGCACCATCTCCTCAAAATGATGTTCTTCATAGAAACGTTTCAGATATCCCATCTGTGCGCCTCCGGGGCCGTCAATGGCTTTCGCCCAGGTGATGCCAAATTTGTTGAATGCATTAAAATCCGGATTGATGTCACTTACCTCCCAGATATTATCCCAGATTCCCTGCGCACCGTACGTATAGCCGCAGCCGCCGGTCTGGACTGCCATATATGCCACGCGGCGCAGCATTGCATCGGTGCAGAGCCGGGTTCCGTTTTCTTCCAGTGTGGAACAGTATTCATACAGGGACTCGCCTTCGATGAATGGTTTTGTTCCGTGTTCCTTCCGATAGGCACGGTACCAGGACGGATTGATCGGGAAATCGCCGTGTCCGGCCTGATTCAGCACAAAATCAAACCACGATTCGTCATAATAGTAATCTGCAAACGGACGCTCATTCGTATAATGTGCGGTCTGCAGTGTTCCATATCCGTCCATTTTTTCCACATACTTTGCGACCTCGCGCCAGCCTTTGATGGCTGTTTCCCGCGGCTTTCCCGGGAAGTAGCCTGCCACTTCGCCTGCCAGCGTCCACACAACCGGAAGGGTGCCATAGCGGGCAATGATATAGCGTGCCAGATGTTTCTGGTGCTCCACGCCCTGCTCGATCGAGCCGGACCAGGCAAAACCGAGCGCGTTGATAAAGCCGAGGTCAGCGAGATACTGCATGCGGCGGTCGAGTTCGTTCTGGTAAAATGCCACATCCGGCACATCATCTGCGGCATCCGTTTTCCAGTAACGGCTCTTGTGCTCCTTCCAGCTGTCGCTTCGAAGGTTTGTCTGATAAACGTTATAACCCTGTTCCTTCCTGCGGTCCGCCATGCCGCGGAACATGCTCGTCATCTGCGGATGGTTCGACTCGTCCCACCGCTCACCAAAGGCAAATGCCCAGTGCGTATCGCCAAGCCAGAAAAACGGTGTTCCGTCTGCATACGTCAGATATCTTCCTGATGGATGCACTTTCAGGAATCCGTGCCGATAAATGGCAAGATCTCCTTCGTATGGAATACATTCGATCGTTCCCTGCACTCCGGAAAGTCCCGTCTCCTCCGGTGCTTCCAGTCTATAACTCCACATTCCGGTTTCGGTCGGCGCAAAGGCAATCCGATAGGTATTTCCGCCGTCCCAGTATGCTTCTCTTCTGATCCTTCTTCCCGACGGTCCCGTAAAAACACTCCAGATGGAAACATCGAGGAATGGATTGTTGTATGTTTTCTTGCTCTCAAATGATAAAATAATTTGTCGCCACTGTTCTGCTTTCATCCCCATTTTATTTTCTCCTTTATCTGCGCAGAGCGCGCCCGGTTTTTTTCGGGCACGCTCCTCGAATCTGATTTTACTGTAACTGTTTATTGTTTATTGTTTTTTATTCCAGTCCGCGTTTCTTTGCAAGCTGCACGGCAATCTCAACCAGCTCCGCCGCATCCTCGCGGCAGACAAAGCCTTTCGTTACCTGCTCTTTCGTGTTTTTCTCCGCCATTTCCCGGTAATGTGCCAATGTTCCGTACAGCTCTTTTATCATTTCTTTCGAAAACGCCTGCTGATAACCGAACAATCCTTCCTTTTCCGATTCCGGATCCAGGAAATTCTGGCCTTTTTCAATGTCGCTGGTATTGCTGTATCTTCCGGTTGGATAGTCAAGGAGGCAGGTACGCAGTCCACCGATTGTATTTCCGAACGCATCCTTTTTGTTTTCTCCGTCGCTGTCAATCGCAATCCGGTCACAGTGCGCCGGAGCTGCGCCTGTCCGTACCCAGGTAAAGAGATTCCGAAATGCTGCCGCAAAAAGAATCTGGGACGGATAGTCGTTTCCTTCCTCATTTTTTCCCATATAGAATGGCAGATGGTTGATCCGCACCAGATCCGGATCGTTCTGATAGTAGTCCACATAGCTATAGGAAGTGTCATGGCTTGCACCCGTCACATCATACTGGCGGAACAGGAACTCAGGATCATCGCTGTCCTGCTGGGCAATGCGCCATGCTTCCATTCTTCCGTTTTCACTCTCCGTCTGCACAGCGATAAACGGCTCGCGCGCCTTTTCCACACGTGTCAGACTGTAATGGTACGGAGCCATGGTTTCATACTGGTTGACCGGAATACCAAGGGAATGGACTCCTCCTCCGGAAAGGTAGCCATCAAATACACACGCACCGCGTGCCACCTCCGGACGATACGCAAAGCTGTTCAGATAGCGGAACAGATACGAACCCGACTGTGACCAGCCCGTCAAATAGACGTATTCTCTCTTATATTCCCGAATCGGATTCTGCTCCTCATCGCCGCGCAGCAGCCACGCCAGGTCTGTCAGCATGTCCCAGAAAAGACCCGTTTCGTAATCATGATTCAGATCGCCGAGTCCGCCCGTGGTCTGCAGTCGCTCCGAGAACGGCACATCCGGCGTCGGGTTAGCCCAGGAAAGACAGCCGTAACGCTTTTCATCAAACTCTACCATTTTTGCGATCGTATTCGGTTTGCTTGTGATTCCCACATAGATATCTCCGTCCCGCACAAATTTCTTCCAGCCGAGAATCCACATGCGGTCAATCTCCATAAAACTCGTTGGATTGATGATCTCCACTACAACGTTTCCGCTGCATTTTGCAGTGTCCTGCGGTGCGCGGACAATGATGCGGTTTGTATACGGCGCATCCGCAGTGCGCACACGGACGCCGCCGCGCTCGTCTGCAGTCTCATAGACGTTGGCCGTTCCATACATATAATATTCCTTCTCCACATAGCCGCGCTCCGACAGCTTCAGGTAACGCTCCGCACTGGCAAACGGATAGCTTTCTTTCGTTACCGGAATCTCCTCAAGTCTTGTAATCATCTCGTAAAACCTCCCTTTTTCCTTGTATGATTTTATTATTCCATACGGCTCCAATACGAAAAACAACGATTCTGCTGTTTTTTGACACTTTTCTGCTGTTTCTGTTTCGATCAGACTTTTTCCGTTCCGGAAACAAAAACACAGAAAAAGCGTTACAGTTCACTGGTGCCCGGCGAACTGTAACATTCGCAGCCCTCATTTAAAGTTTTGCTTCGCAAATGGAGGACTGCTCACGCCTGAATCACTTTCTTACGCAGCGAAACAGCAAGTGTTTCACTGCTGAGTAAGCAGCAACGAAAAAGCATCTCCGTGCAAATTTATCTCTGATTTGTACTTTTTCTTTCGGAATGTCTGTAGTAAACTGGTATTGTCGGGCAGAAAAAATCTATCATTCCCAATACCGTCTTTTCTGCCCATGCAAACAACTGTACTCTCAAGCTTTTTCTGTACCTGATTTTGTGAGATGATTTTTGTCAGTCGCAAAAGCAAGTGCAGAAAGACTCTGAGCGTACATTCCGTACCAAAGGAGGGTTTTTACAAATGAACGGAACTTATTATACCATTACCGAAGTTTTTGATTTCGGTCCGCATATTTCGAAAATAATTCTGGATTATGGCAAAAGCATGAAGGGTGCGGCCCCATCTCCGGAGCAGTTTACGGTACACGTTACCCGTACATCCACCGAGGGTGAGAACTTTGTCTGGCCGAATTTCATGGGTGACAAACCGGATGATTCCATGGACGGCACACGCCGCGTTTCGAACGTTTACGTTTCTGACAAAACCGGTGCACCGTGCGAGGACGGTACCTGTCTGACGCTGGAGCTGCCGTGTTTCATCATGGAAGGAATCGGCTCCATCATCAAATTCAACGGTAATTTTAATGTATTTGTCAATGTTGCTTACGATGTGACACAGACCTCTGAAATTGCAACAGACGATGATGCCATTTCTCCGCAGACGTTCGACGTAGACGGCGGAAACCGCGTCATCTACGGTGAATGGCTCAAAGAAGACCGCTACGAGGATCCGCAGATTCCGCTCTCTTACGTTTACTACGAGCCGGAAATGGATGCGGATGAGAAAATCCCGCTGATCATCTGGCTGCACGGCGCAGGTGAGGGCGGACAGGAACCGCCGATTGCAGCAATCGGAAATAAAGTTGTAAACCTAATTTCCCCAAAGGTTCAGAAAATTTTCGGCGGCAAGACCTACCTGCTCGCTCCACAGGCGCCAACTATGTGGATGGATGACGGAAGCGGAGAATATACCAAAGACGGTTCTTCCAAATATACCGAAGTTCTCGATGCCCTGATCGGTGCTTTCGTGGATGCCCATCCGCAGATCGACCGCTCCCGCATTTACATCGGCGGCTGCTCCAACGGCGGCTTTATGACCATGAAACAGATCATTTTCAACCCGTCCCGCTACGCTGCCGCATATCCGGTCTGCGAGGCTCTGGCGGATGCATTTATCTCCGATGAAGACATCCTGAAGCTCAAAGATCTGCCGATCTGGTTTACACACGCAAAAACCGACCCGGTTGTCGTTCCGGATGATTTTGTCGTTCCGACCTATGAACGTCTGGCAAAGGTCAATCCGAATGCACACTTCACCTACTGGGACAAGGTACTCGATCACACTGGAACACAGAAAAACGCGGATGGCACCCCATTCGAATACATCGGCCACTGGTCCTGGATTCCGATGCTGAACGATGAGTGTGTCCTCGATTACGACGGAAAACCGGTTATAACAGACGGAAAAGAGACTCCGATTCTGGAGTGGATGGCTGCACAGAAAAAAGCATAACACAGCACTTGCCGGATTCTCCGCCTACGGCGGATTGTTGCAGTGAAAAAAACAGATGGTATGAAATCGGACTTCAAAGCTGATTTCATACCATCTGTTTTTGTCTGTTCTTGTCTTTTTTTCTCTGTTCCGTTTGATATCATCAACCGTGCAAGTCGGCTGATCTTGTTGAAAAGCTCTTGCCCCTACTGTTCTTTTCTTTTCAGCTCTTCATAAAATTTCTGCAACACATAAAATGCCGGTTTGCGGTACTTTTTGTCCTCAGAGAGCAGCCCCTTCCGGTTATAATATTTCTGGATCAGGCTTGTTCTGCGCGGGCAGCGGAAGTCGTAGAGAATCCAGGGGGTCATGCCCTTGATGTAGTCAATGTTCCGCAGCGTTGCAATCTGTTTTTCGTACACATCCGCCTGGCACTCCTCGGTTCCTTTGTCCGAGATGGTTCCATGGTGATGCGGCAGCGCGTCTGCGCCGAACTCCGTTACGATAACCGGCTTGTCCGGCTGGCTGTTTTCCATCAGTGCCGGCAGCATCGCAAAATCCGGGGTGTACCAGCCGCAGTACTCGTTGATGCCGATGATGTCAAGGTATTCCATCAGACGGTCCTCAATCTTATTTTTCGCAGCATTAACCAGGCAGGCCGCAGACACCATTCGCGTCTCATCCTCCCGATGCGCGCATTCTGCCAGTGCGCTCATGAATTTCAGCCGTTCATCCGTATCGGCATTCTCATTTCCGACAGACCAGATGATCACGCTCGCGCGGTTCCAGTCACGGTTGATGAGTTCGCGGAGCTGATTTTTGGCATCCTCATATGTTTTTTCACGTTCAAAACGAATTGCCCAGTAAACCGGAATTTCCTCCCACAAAAGAAGCCCAAGCTCGTCGGCGAGTTTTGCCATTTCTTCGTTATGCGGGTAATGTGCAAGGCGCATGAAGTTGCATCCCAGTTCTTTCGCAATGCGGATATTTTCGATCCGTTCCTCTCTTGTCAGGCCTTTTCCGTTTTCCACGCTGTCTTCGTGGCAACTGATACCACGCAGGAAAACGGGCTCTCCGTTCAGCAGAATGTCTCTGCCGTTCACGCGAATTTCACGAAAGCCGACCCGGTCGCTGACGGTATCGGTTCCACAGGTTACTTTTACATCATACAGCTTCGGTTTTTCCGGTGTCCAAAGCTCCGGTTTTGCATCAAAAACAACTTCTCCGGCTCCGTTTTCCAGCTGGATTTTCCGGCTCACGCCAAGCTCCTCGATGACAAGCTCTGCCTTGGCTGTGATTTTTTCCGACAGTGTCACTTTCGCCATAACATGTCCAAATGTTCCGTCCGGCACAAGCGCAATTTTAAAAGTTTTGATATGGCATTTCGGAACACGGATCAGTGCGATATCGCGGTATACGCCGCAGTAGTTGAACCAGTCGGTATTCTCGGTCGGCACCTGCTCCGGCCGTCTCGTTCCGTCAACAGCAAGCACGATGCGGTTCTCCGCTTTCAGGTATTCTGTGATATTCCAGAACGCCGGTGTCGATCCGCCGCGATGCATACCGACGTATTTTCCGTTTAAGAAAACGCGGCACAGATAATTGGCTGCGCCCACCTTCAGAAAAACTGTTTCCTCTCTTTCTGCGATATAGGAAATTTTTCTCGTAAAGATCATGCTTCCCTCATACAGGAGATACATCGGATCGATGGTATTCCAGCTGCACGGAAGCTGCATCACCGGCCACTCGTCAAAGGAATAGTCGATTGGCACAGTGAAGCCTTTTTCGTCGCGGTATCTCTCTTTGTACCATTTCTGGCGCAGACAGGTATCGTACTGATCGACTGCATAATGCCAGCCGCCGTTCAGCAGCTCCTCTCTTCTTCCCCCTTCAAATATCATCGTGTCCACTGTGGCAAATCCCGTTTCGTACTGTTCGGTATAATCCTCGAGATGGATATCCGACATATACTTTTTCTCTTTTTTTGCTTCCATAAACTTTTCCCTCACTTCTCCAAACGATCCGAAACACGCTCTGCGAGTTTCTCAGGGTATCGCGGCAGTCGCCGGGTCTCGTGCAGACACGGACTTTGGCGCGGCACCACCCATTCCTTGTTTTTATTATAACGCTTTCACAGGAAAAATCTATGGTCAAAACTGTTGAGGATATTGCAAAAATTGCGGTACCGCTTATTTTTCTTCGTTTTCGTTCTTTCCTTCCGCCGCCATCTGCCGCTTCCTCCGTGTCACAAGGCCACCGATCCGTCCCGTTTCTTTTGCCGTGAGTGATCGCCAGCCGTCATTCAGCACGCGTTCTAAAAGCCCCAGCTCACCTGCGATTTCGTATTTCATTTTCTCCTTCTCCGTCATATGTTCCAGATCAATTTTCTTCTGCCTTGCCATTTTTTCTACACTCCTTTTCTCTGCATTTTTGCTTTATCCAGAGTGTAGACACTTTTTTCCGGCCTTATACCTCCTGTTGTCAAACGGATATTCGCAATCCGCTTCGCTGCTTGCTCATAGCCGAAGAGCTGCTTCGCAGCTTATCTTTTCATCCCTGCTTTCGAAATCCCCCCCCCGAAGGCAGGAATCTTTTATCTGCCGCCACACAAAAACCTCGCTTTTTGAAATACGGTCCGGTTTCCCATTCCGTTTTTTCAAAAAGCGAGGTCCTTTTCTTTATTTCTATTCTATGTTCCTATCTCCTCACTCCGGCGTCTCTCCGAGCCCGCTTTTAATTGCGGCAATGGCCGCCCGAAGTGCTTCCTCTTCATCCTCTCCTCTGCTGCAGATCTCAATAGTGTCTCCCTGCCTGATTCCTGCGGCAACGATACTCAAAATACTCTTTAAGTTAACCGTTCCCTGCATCCCGTTGTTTTCATAGGTAAACGACATGGAAGATTTGTACCGGCTTACACTGTTTGACAAATTTACCGCGTTTAAAAGATGCAGACCTGACGAATTGACAATCGTTACTTTTTCACTTACCATCTTACGTTCCACCTGTCTTTCCTTTGTAATCCGCTCATTTTTCTTTGAAAAATGGCTACTTACTCATTTTTTGCCGTGTCCCGAGTTCAAAAATCCTCCTGCATCGGTTTTTTGACCTTTTGACACTGATATTTTCATGATAGCACAGTTTTGTTAATACAGTTTGAACATTCTGTTAGATACTCCTCAATTCTTTCCGCTTACTCAGCTGACTGAAGAACAGGTAATAAATAAAGTATGCAATCGTTGTGATTACCCACGACAGCGGATAGCAGAAGGCAGCTCCTTTTAAGGAGTGGAAATGCGGCAGAACCGCCGTCATCCACACGATACGTACTCCACAGATTCCTATTCCGGTGATAAACATCGGAATCCATGCATCTCCGACACCGCGGAGTGCACCGGAAAGGATTTCGATGGAAATGTAGGTAAAGAAGGTCGGAACCAGGAAATGGATCAGTCCGTGACAGATTTCACGCACCGCCGTATCTGTGGTAAACAGAGAAATCAGTGTATCACCGATAAACCACATAAACACAACCATCAGACCCGTCATCAGGAATGCCATGATCATGCTGGTGCGCACACCGCGGTGTACACGATCCATCTTTTTCGCACCGTAGTTCTGACCGACAAAGGTTGTCGCCGCAATACCGAGCGCATTGATCATCATCCAGAAAAGACCGTCCACCTTTCCGTAAGCCGCCCACGCAGCCACATTGTTGGTTCCCAGCGAGTTGACAGCAGACTGAATAATCACGTTCGATACCGAGTACAGAATTGACTGTACGCCTGCCGGAAAACCAATGCGGATAATCCGTTTGAGCATAATCCAGTCAATGCTGATTTTCCGCAGATGAAGCCGGTAAATGTCTCTGGTCCGCATCAGAGAGCCCATAACAAGAACCGCACTGATGATCTGAGACAGAATGGTCGCAAGCGCCGCGCCCATAACACCCATCTGCAAACCGACAACAAATAAAAAGTCAAGCGCGATATTGGTCATACAGCAGATGATCAGATACAGCAGCGGACGTTTCGAGTCGCCGACCGCACGCAGGATACCGGAACCCATATTGTAAATCAGGTTCCCGATGGTTCCAAGGAAATAGACACGCATATAAATCAACGCATAGTTTACAACGTCATCCGGCGTGTTCATCAGATCGAGCATCCATCTCGAACAGCCAATGCCGACTACTGTCAGCACAATACCTCCGAGAATGGAAAAGGCAATGGACGTGTGCACTGCCCACTGCACCTTGTCCTCTTTATTGGCTCCGTAATGCTGTGAAATAACAACCGTCGCACCACTCGAAAGGCCGACGAAAAATCCGACCAGCAGATTGATCAGCGTACCTGTCGTTCCGCCGACCGCCGCAAGTGCCTGTTTTCCGAGAAAGTGTCCGACAATCATGGCATCCGCCGTGTTGTAGAGCTGTTGGAAAAACGTTCCGAACAGAATCGGCAGGAAAAAGATCAGAATCTGCTGCCAGATAACACCTTCCGTAATCTGATTTACCTTTACTACTTCTTTCTTCTCTTTGTTCATACCCAAATACCTTCTAAAACTGCCGCCGGATCTCATGGCTGATTCCGACGGCAGTCCCCCTTTAAAATTTTCTTCTGCTCCTCTGCAGATACTCTTCTTCTGTTTTATATTTTCAGCTGCTTCATCCCTCTTGGCAAGCGGATATTTGCAATCCGCTTCGCTACTTGCTTGATTCGGTTAAGTAATCTTTCAAAAAGTCAAACAGCGTCTGCATTTCTTCCCGCGTGCCAATCGTAATACGCAGATAATTGTCAATGCGGGGTTTCTCAAAATACCGCACATAAATATGGCGTTCCCGGAGTGCCTGAAAAATCTTCCCGGCCGGTACGCTTTTGTGTGTTGCGAAAATAAAGTTCGATTTCGAATCCTCGAAAGAAAATCCAAGCTTTTTCAGCTCCTCCTTCGACCATTCTCGCGTTTCCATCACTTTTTTCACCGTCTTACGGAAATATTCCACATCGCGGATCGCTGCGGCTCCGGCTGCGATCGTGGTCTGATTCATGGTATACGAATTGAAGGAATATTTCACATCATTCAGATACGAAATCATCTTCTCATTTCCGATTGCATAGCCGATGCGCATGCCGGCAAGCGAACGGGATTTTGATGTTGTCTGCACAACCAGCAGGTTTTCATATTTTTCCAGCAGCGGCTGCGCAGTGGCTGCTCCGAAATCCACATATGCCTCATCCACAATTACAACCACATCCGGGTTGTTCTGTAATATCGATTCGATCGCAGAAAGCGAAAGCTCCACACCCGTCGGTGCATTCGGGTTCGGGAACACGATTCCGCCATTTGGATGATTCTCTGCAAAATACTGCTCCGGCACAATGCAGAAATTTTCATCGAGCGGGATCTGCTCGTACGGAATACGGAATTCCTCCGCCCAGACATCGTAGAAGGAATAGGTAATGTCCGGGAAAAGAATCGGTTTGTCAGAGTTAAAATACGTCATAAACGCCATCGCCAGAACATCATCCGAACCGACACCGACAAAAACCTGCTTTGTGCTTACGTGGTAGACATCCGCGATCGCCTGCACCAGTTCTGCCGCGGTCGGATCCGGATAGAGACGGAGGGTATCCTCTTCTGCTACCCGTCTGATCGCCTCTGCGGCTTTTGGTGACGGCGGATACGGATTCTCATTCGTATTCAGCTTGATCATGTCAGCCTCATGCGGCTGCTCGCCCGGTACATACGGCACAACTTTTCTTACATTCTTTTCCCAGTTACTCATAAGTTCCTTCCTTTCTGCCTGTGGTCAGGAAATGCACCCTGACTTTATTCCGTCTTTCTGTTTTTTTGGAAACCCCTGTGAATCGTAACCATTTTTTCTTTTCCTTCTGCTCCCGGCAGTTTCCCGCCGACGCAAAGTCCCTTTTCTTCCCGGTGAACCGCTTTATCCTCTCTTCTTCCAGGTAGACGGATAGAAAAGAATCAGCATCGGAAACAGTTCCAGACGGCCTGCCAGCATATCAAAAATCAGAATCAGCTTGGAAACCGGACCGTATCCAAAGAAGTTACTGGTCGGTCCTACCTGGTCAAGACCCGGTCCGATGTTGTTCAGTGTTGCGGCAACTGCCGTGAAGTTTGTCTCGAAGGAAAATCCATCCACACTGATGATCAGCATGGAAAAGCTGTAGATCACCAGATAAACAATCAAAAATACGTTGATCGCCCGCAGAACCTCATGCTCTACCGGGTGATCGTCGAAACGGATGCGTTTGATACTGCGCGGATGTACGATCGAACCAAGCTCTTTTTTCACGGTTTTTAAGAGGATCAGGATTCGCGAAACCTTGATTCCGCCTCCCGTTGAACCGGCACAGGCTCCGATGAACATCAGCATCACCAGAATACATTTTGACAGCTCCGGCCAGAGGTCAAAGTCCGTCGTGGAATAACCCGTTGTCGTGATAATCGATCCGACCTGGAAAAAGGCAGTCCGCACCGCTTCACCGATGGAATGGTACATCGGATAGGTATTCCAGGAAATCACGCCTCCTGCCAGAAGGATAATCAGGAAATACGCTCTTACCTCCTGGGACGAAATGGCGGCCTTTCCCTTTTTGCAAAGCATCAGATAATAAAAGTTAAAATTCACACCGAACGCAATCATGGCGATTGTCAGAATCCACTGCTGCAGTGGTGTGTACACTGCACAACCGCTGTTCAACACGGCAAAGCCTCCTGTTCCGGCAGCTCCCATGGCGAGTGTGACAGAATCAAATGTCTTCATGCCGGAAAGCAGCAGGGCAGCAATGGTAAAAAGTGTCATGCCAAGATAAATCTGATACAGAATTTTAGCGGTTCCGCGCACTCTCGGAACAAATTTGGAAACGGTCGGTCCCGGGCTCTCTGCCTTCATCAGGTTCATGACGGAACCGCCCTTCATCGGAAGCAATGCAAGAATGAACACAAGAACGCCCATACCGCCAATCCAGTGGGAAAAGCTTCTCCAGAACAGGCTGGCGTGTGAAAGGGCTTCCACATCACTCAAAATGCTGGCTCCTGTCGTTGTAAAACCGGAAACGATCTCAAACAGCGCATTGATATAAAACGGAATTTCCCCCGTAATTACAAACGGCACCGCTCCGAAAACACCAAGGACAACCCAGCTTAACGAAACGCAGACAAATCCGTCGCGGGAATAGATTTCCATATTGGACGGTTTTCTGAAGCAGAGGATCAGACCGGCCGCAATGCAGAGCAGTCCCCAGATAAGATACGCAAAGCCTGTCTTTTCCTGATACAGGGCTCCGACCAGCGCCGGAAACAGCATCAGCATACCTTCCACTTTCAGCACCCAGCTGATGACAAAACGAATCATTTTATAGTTCATAATCCGCTTCCCCCGTTACTCTGCCAGAATCTCATGGATATCCTGAAGACCGGTTTCCGTTGTTACGATAATGACGGAATCTCCTGCCTCAAAGGAATCCTGTCCACCCGGAATGATGACCTTTCCCTGTCTGTTAATCGCTGCTACCAGAAGGTTTGGCCGTGTTTTCATATCCTGCAGACGGATGCCGATCATACGGCAATTCTGGTTCACGATAAACTCAAGAGCCTCCACACGGTCTTCCATCAGCTTATACAGCGTCTCAACGTTGCTTCCGATGGAGTTTTTCATTGCCCGGACATACTGCAGAATGTACTCTGCGGTGATGTGTTTCGGGTAGATCAGGCTGTCCAGGTTCAGGCTGTGGATAACATCATTAAATTCCAGATGGTTGATTTTCGTTACAACCTTTGAGGATACCTTCTCTTTCGCATACAGCGACAGAATGATGTTTTCCTCATCCATATCGGTGCAGGCCACAAAGGAATCCATATTCTGGATGCGCTCCTCTTTTAAGAGCTCCTGGTCACTTCCGTCACCGTAAATAACGGTTGCATCCGGCAGTGCTTCGCTTAAAACCTCACAGCGATCCTTATTTTTCTCGATAATCTTGACATCGACGTTCATATTTGCCAGTGATTTTGCGAGATAATACGTAATTTCACCGCCGCCAACGATCATCGTATTGTGTACCTTGTTTGTATGAACACCAATTTTCTTAAACAGGCTCTCTGCGTTCTGCGGTGTGGTAATGATGGAAAGGCTGTCTTTTGCCTGGATCACAAAATTTCCATCCGGTATGTAAACCTCGCCGTTTCGCTCAACAGCACAGACCAGCAGACTGTACTGAAGCGCTCCGGCCAGCTCACGCAGCGACATATGGACAATTTTCGATGTTTCCGGCACTTTAAAGCGCAGCATTTCGATTCTTCCGCGGGAAAAGCTGTCGATCTCAATCGCAGATGGGAACCGCAGCAGTCTTGCCATTTCCATGGCGGCCGCGTGCTCCGGGTTGATGATCATGGACAGACCCAGCTTTTTACGGATAAATTCTCTCTCCTCCCGATACATCGGATTTCGAACTCTGGCGATGGTGTGACAGTCTGCTGCCTGTTTGGCAATGACACAGCAAAGCAGGTTCATTTCATCGCTTTTGGTTACGGCAATCATCAGATCCGCATGCTCAATATCCGCCTCCTGAAGCACCTGATAGCTTGCTCCGTTTCCTACAATTCCCATAACGTCATAGGTGTTGGAGACGTTGCGGACGACAATACTGTCTGTGTCGATGACCGTCACAAGGTTGTCCTCGCGGCTCAGCTGGGCGGTCAGTGCGGCTCCGACTTTTCCGCAGCCCACAATGATAATTTTCATGTTCTCTCCCTTCAATGCAAAAGCATTTCGCGTAAAATAGTAAAGACCCGCCAGGCGGCATCGTAAAACCATTTTTCGATGCACTCCAAAAAGCAGATCTGTACCCCTATTGTACGATGGCGATTATATCATATTTCCAGGAAAAGCGGAATAGATTTTAACAACATTTTGGACGGAGTTTTTGTAATGACTGATCAAAAAAGGGAAAACCTGTTGAACCTTGCGCTGGCCGCAACGGAAGTCGAACGGCGGCGTGTGCCGGAGCTTTCGGCAGGTTATAACTCTTACAGCAAAACATGGGAAGTAATTGTACAGTATCAGGGAGACCTGGCTTTTCTGGAGGAGCAGGGAGTTCGTGTGACGCTGCTGCTGTTTTCGTATGCCATTCTTCTGGTTCCGGAGTCCCTGATGGATTACGTGACAGGACTGCCGCAGATTACCTATCTGGAGAAACCGAAATTACTTTATTTCGCAGATGCATTTGTGCGGAGCATATCCTGTATTACGCCTGTGCAGGAGGGGGTTATGGGTCTGTCTGGGAATGGGGTGCTGCTTGCATGCATTGATTCAGGCGTGGACTATGCGCATCCTGATTTCTGCGCACCGGACGGGACAAGCCGAATTGCAATTTTATGGGATCAGACGATTCCGGGGAATCCTCCGATGGGGTATGCTCTTGGGTCGGTATATACACGGCAGCAGATCAATGAGGCACTTGCATCTTCTACGCCGGAAGAACGGTTTGCCCTCGTGCCGTCCCGCGATGTGACGGGGCATGGGACAGCGGTGCTCGGAATCGCAGCGGGAAATGGGAGATCCTCGGCAGATGCGGCCATGCGGGGCGTGGCACCGGAAGCAACACTCGTGGTCGTAAAGCTTGGGAATCCTGATCCGGCGGATCTGCCGCGGACATCGCAATTGCTGCAGGCGGTGGATTTCTGCGTAAGATATGCACTTCTGGTGGAGCGGCCGCTTGTGATTAATTTGAGCTTCGGGAATAATTACGGTTCGCACAGCGGGGATTCCTTACTTGAAACGTATTTGAATGCAGTGTCAAATTTAGGGCAGAACGTGATCTGTATCGGGGCAGGAAATGAAGGGGATACCGGACGCCATTATACCGGGAACCTAAAGTCGGACCGCAAGTCGTCCGGTCAGACGCAAACAGTCCGTCCGACATCTGATCCGGCTGCGACGTCTGCGGTCTCGGCAACGGCTGACCGCGCTGTCTCCGTTGAATTTCAGGTCGGTGCTTATGAATCCTCGTTCAGTCTCCAGATCTGGAAGGTTTATGGGGATGAAATCTCGATCGAACTGATTTCCCCCGGCGGCATCCGCTCCGGCACGCTCTCTCCTGTCCTCGGCACGGCGCGTCTGACGCTTGGTCCGACAGAACTTCTCCTGTTTTATGGCATGCCATCCCCCTACAGCCAGGCGCAGGAAATTTACCTGACCTTTCAGGGCGCAGGAAACCATCTGTCCGTCGAAAACGGCATCTGGACCTTGCGTCTCACCCCCGGCCGCCTGATCTCCGGTTCCTTTGACCTCTGGCTTCCCGGCGGAAACGCCGTCGGTTCACAGACACGCTTCTTCTCCCCCACTGCCGACACCACACTCACCATCCCTTCCACCGCCCGCTCCGCCATCACGGTCGGTGCCTACGATCCCCGCCTTTCCTCCTATGCCAGCTTCTCCGGCCGCGGCTATACCCGTATTCTCCACGAAATTAAACCTGATCTCGCCGCCCCGGGTGTCAATATCCCAGCTCCCCGTTCCGGCGGCGGCTATGCTTCCTTCACCGGCACCTCGTTTGCCACGCCTTTTGTATCGGGAAGCGCCGCTCTTATGATGGAATGGGGTATTCTGCGCGGAAATGACCCGTTTTTATATGGTGAAAAGCTGAAAGCTTATCTCATCGCAGGCGCAAAACCCATCGCATCCGAGAGCGAATACCCGAACCGGCGGGTGGGATGGGGACGACTTTGTTTAGAAAGTAGCCTGCCAGATTAAAGTTATTGAAGGATTCGATAGAAGAAATAAAAGCGCAATGTGAAGAGTTAAACGACAAATGAGACATATTTTTATCTCTGTACTATCTTGTACTTTGCTACGAAAATAAAACTCGTAGCAAGGTACTTATAGTGTTCATTTGTCTGGCAACTCTTTTTTATTTAACTGTTAATAACTTGCTGTTTAAAATTTTTTGAATGCAAAGAGAATCACTTACCCAAAAGATATTCTTCCAACATTTCCTTTACTTTTTTCTCAATTTCGTCTATGATCTCTTCACACCTTGTCTTTTTCATCCCTGCACCAGTTCCTACCGCCAGTAACTCTTTTCTGCCTGGATTTCTTCCATTTCCATCTACTGACGTAGTATGTTCGCCATAATACGTATTACTGTAAGTAAGATCATATGCCGGACTTAAATGCCATTTATCTTCGTCTGCTTCGTACAAATACGTGAAGTTCTTCGAATGATCATCTCTGTTATGTGCAAAAACATTGAAACACATTCGGCGGAACATATTTTCAACATCTTCATCGCAATTGCGTGTCATGATTTTTGTCAGTTTCATTAATCCATGATAGTCCAGACTTGGCTGCTCAAAATCCAATTCCAGAATTGCAGCTGTCGTCAACATGTGCACTTTCTTTTTCCCTTTCAAACAGTTTCTCCTGTCAAACCTTTTAGTTCCAAAATATCCTTTACATTTTTCTGATGGAAACAATCTCGTTTCACTCATCATAATTCCGCAGGCCTTGGCACAGCAGGAATAGTCATATTCCATTTTTCCTGCATCTTTTCCGTCCACATGCGCTGGAAATTTGATAATCCATTCTTCATTATCAATGGTTGTCATGATTTTAGGTCTTGCTCCGCCGCTGGTACCTCCCAGCAGATACAATTCGTCCAGTTTATCCGAATACTCTGTATTCAGTATCTTTTGACACTCTTCCGCCAGTTTGTCCAGATCTGCACTGCTCTGCTCCTCTGGAAAATTCTTTTCCGGGTGATATGTCAACGCTCCCATCCCCGATGTGCCCACAATCGCCAGACGATCCAGTACGGTCAGTTCATCCGGATTTTGTTTATGTGCCCGTAACAGGCGATCCAACAGTAATCTGCCCCAATGATCTGGAAGACTGTCCGCAAAAACCCCAAATAATCCTTCAAAATGATCCTTAACTGGAACAAATACCTGTTTTTGCAAAGGCAATGAAAATGGGTTGATCGAAAATCCGGTTTCCAGCCATTCATCACTGTACTGAAATGCCACTTTGTGGTCTGCCGTCATAGCTAATGTTCCCACCGTTTGATCCTCATAACACACCTGCAGTACTTTATCTTGTTTCATTGATAACCTCCTGAATATCTTTATACGGTACCTGCGTGAAAATATTTCTGAGCTCATCTGCAAGATCCAGTGCGATTGCAATTTTCGTTAAAGATAACAGGGAAATTTGTCCTGTCGTTTCGAATCTTTTGATTGAGCCGTAACTCACTCCGCTTATAGATGCTAATTTTTCCTGCGTAATTGAACGTCTCTTTCTGATTTTTCTCACTCGCTGCGCAAGTTTTTGATCCAGTTCTTCCGGAGTTTCCCATATAAATTGTTCCATTTTTTCCCCTTCTTGTTACAGATTATATGTTATCTAAAATATCCTGTTTTTATTCAAAACAGATTATATATTATCTATTCTATTTTACCACTCACGTGCAGAAAGCACAATGATTTCCTGCCCTGTTTCCATAAAAACTCCACCCCGTTTTTGTAACTGCAGATAAATTTTGCATCTCCTTTACTCTATAGGGATAATTTGCGCTTTTTTGACTATCCGGTAGTATTTGTTTCAGAGTAAGTAAAAAAGCCTCTGCCGGGCAAAAATTTTGCTTTCCGGCAGAGGCTTTGCTGGTCAAACGGATATTCATGCAAGCATGATTCGCGATTTTTCTTCCATTTCGCATGGCTTGGAATCGTTACAAATACTGGCTGAATTCCACTTTTTCTTTATTTGGTCCTTCGATCGTGAAGAAACGGACGCCATTTTCCCAGAACGGAAGGAAATGTACTTCATCCTGCGTCGTATTCAGACCGGCCCCGGTAATCATTTCGTGAACCTTTTCAATATTCTTTACGTCAATCGCCACATGGTCGATTGCTCCGGGTTTCAGTGCTGCAGCTTTGTTTTCGTACGTTTCGATCACAAGTGTTCCAAGCTTTAAGAATGCCACTTTCTCATCCGCCGCCTCATTTACGGTGCGGAATGCAATTTCAAATCCAAGCTTTTCATAAAACGCAATCGTCATCTCAATATCGTTGGTCGGAATACCGACATGCTGGATTCCATTTAACTGCTCTCTTAATTCCATTTCTTATCCCCCAGTCTTTTTTCTACCTGTGCCAGATCCGGCATGGCCGGAATAGAGCGTGTCTGAAAAAGGCTTTTCGTGAGCTGCGAGTCCCAGTTCGTGGGAGATTTTATCCGAATAAGGGCGGCGTAGCGGGCTACGGCAACCGAATGAGGGTAAAATATACCGCAAAGTGGAGCTTGCAGATTGCGGAAATGATTTTTCAGACACGCTCTAGCACCTTTTTTCTCCACACAAAGGCTTGCAACGGCGTTTCCAAAACGGGCAAACGCTGCCAGTTCTTCCTGCGGCTGTAAAGATATGCTCCATTCCACCAAGCGTCACTACAACTATTTTTACACTCTGATGATATAATATTTCCGCTGTTTTTGCAACATTTTGCTCTCTCCTGCCCGTTCGCTGCCGTTTTGCTGTTTCTTTTTTTCACAGATCACAAGGATGAGTGCCAGCATTCCTCCCATCAGGCTGCACCAACTGCCAGCCGCCCGTCCGGGCGCATGGTACACAAGAACAATTTTGTGCTCGCCTGATGGGATTTTTGCGCCGAGAAATGCCGTGTTTGCGCGGAACAGCATTGTTTCTTTCCCATCCACTTTCAGCACAAAATTTTCATCGTATGGAATGCTGGTGATGAGGTATCCGTCTCTTTCCGCGGAAACCACGCCTGTGATGCCGTCGCCGCCGTATGTTGCTGTTGTTCCGCCAATCAGGGTAACCGCCTGACTGTACAACTGCTCCGTTTTTTCCAACGGCTGTGCCATACCAGTCCATGTCTCAAAATTTTTCAGGATATAATGGCCTTTTCCCATCCGAATGAATGCAGTTCCATCTTCTTTCATCGTTACAAGATAGTTAAACTGTGTATTCCCATTGGCATACGTATGGTTGATGCCGGTCAGGCGGTTGGTCTGGCCGTTGATGCGGATGAACATATCATGACTCGCTTTCTGATTCTCCACCTCGAAAGAAACGGCGAGCAGCGTCGCTCTCTCTGCGGCACCCGGCAGCGTTGCTGAGACGGTCACGGATTTTTTCGTCTCAATCTCATATCCGTCCGCTGTCTTCTGAATGCGCAGATCTTCCTGATCGGTCTCTGGAATTTCAAGGTTCACTTTCTGAAAACAACTGTGAAACAGGGGTCCTACAGAACCATTCTTTGTATCTGAATCTGCAGCGGCTCTGAAATTATCCACAGATTCCGCCGATTTTTCCTGATCCGGGATCACGGCTGCCGTCTCCAGTATTTCCTGGTTCTGCGGATAAGGTAATGATTTGTATTCCGTCTCGGAAACCACCTGGTCTGTCACGTAGGCAACCGGCGCTGCGGATATGGCACGATAAACCTGAAAGTCCCCGTAATCCCGGTACAGTTCATACCCCTCCGGCCGTGTTTCTGCCAGAATATATTTCACTCCCATGAACTGCCAGAACAGCGGATCATCGGAAACCGTCTGCATCATGCGGTTGCGGAAGGCTTCATTAATCCCATACGTCTCGTCCCGGAATTTCTTATATTCTGCATTGTATGCCGAGGAATAAATCGTCGAAACATTCTGTCCAATATCCCATATCCGGTTGACGTTCGCAAGGTTCTGTCCGCCGTCTCCATACTGCTCCATACGGTACCAGCCGGGATCCTCCGCACGGATCTCGCGGATTGCCGCTGCAATCTTGCTGTCCGTCAGAGCTTCATACGTTTTACGCGGGATCATCACATGCTTTTCCTGATTGATTGCTTTTCCGGCAAATGCAAGAATCACAGCACTAAAGACGAGCGGCAGAAACGGAAGCTCTCTGCCCCGCAGCCGTTTTTTTGCCGGAAACCACCGCCATGCCAGATAGCACGCAGTCACACAAATCACATCCAGTATGCCGAGATGCCAGTATGGTTCAAAGTATGTCTCTTGCTTTGCATTCCACATCAGAATCAGAACTATGAGGTACGGAAGCAATTCTCGCAGCTCTGTCATGACTTTGCGCTTAAAATTCCCGGTGCTTCGATTTTTTCCACACTCCCGCTTCCGGACAAGCTGGTTTTCCACATAAAGCCCGACTTCTGCACAGAGGACCGGAAGAAACGGGATGAATACTTTATCTTTGCTGTACAGGCCGCCGTTCAGCAGATAGCCGAACAGGGGAATACAAAAGAATACCAGCAAAAGGAAGGACAACAGTTTCTCACGCAACCGGCTCTTTCCGATCACTCTGCCCAAAAGCGCCACCCCCGCAAATGCGGAGAGGCCAATGCCGTACGGCGTGTAGCAGAGACGCAGGATCAGAAACTGCGGTTTCCACATCGCCGGATCGGTAAAAAGTCCTGCGATGCCGCCCGCTGCGGTGCCGCGTCCGCCCTCGCCGCTGCCGCCGAACAAGGCGGCAGCCGATGGGATCAGCAGAATACCGGAAAGAAGGATTCCTGCGAGGACCGGAAGCGCAAAGCGGATTGCTGCGCCAAAAAAGCTCCGCAAACCCACCAAGGTTTCACCCGTTCCGGCAGATTTTTCACCTGCCCTCTGCTTTTTCTCTGCCCCGGCCTTTTGATTCCGCGACACTTTTCGATTCTCCTGTTCCGCTTCATACGCAGCATTTTCTGTACCGCATTTCAAATACTCCGTCACTGCATACGCCGTGAGCGCAAGCAGCCCGCCGACCGAAAAATAAAAGCTGGTCAGAATCATCCCAAGAACGGAAAGAATCAGCAGACCGCTCTTTCTCTTCTGAAAATGGCGATCCACGCCCAGCAGAGCCAGCAGCAGAAACGGCATATAATTGACAAACATAAGCTGATTATAGGAATGATATAGAAGTGCGGTAGAACACGTAAAGAAAAGTGATGTAAAAAGACAGTTGCCGTAATGCAGACCCTTTTTGCTGATCCATTGATAAAAAAGCACTGCATCCGCCGCATACAGCAGCGCGGAGGAACCCATCACCCACAGGTCCATCGGGATGAACGGGAAAAGGTAGGATAACAGCATGGTCGGACTCAGCAGTCCGTAGTAGGCAAAATGGTAAATATTCTGACCTCCTCCCAGATTCCATGCGAAATCCGGGAAGAGGTTTCCGGTCGCGTAAAACCGCTTCCGGAAGTAATCGGCAAGGGTGCTGTGCTGGCTGATCCAGTCAATCGAGGAGCCGAATACGCCGTATTGCAGGACGAACAGCCGGCACAAAAGCAAAGAAAAGAAAAACAGACCAGCCGCCGTAAAATCCTTTCCGGTAAGACCTTCCAAGAAGCCGTTCCGCCGTCCTTTCGGCTGGCCTTTCTTTTTCCGTGATTTTCCCGGCTCTCTTATTTCCTTTAAGATTTCCTTTTTCATGCCCGGATTTCTCCTCTTTCAGACGCATGGCGTTTGTCGGCATACTCTGGAAAATACACGTTTTTCTTTTCGGCCGTATGGGTATCTTTTCTTCTCTTTGCAGCACTCTCCTGCTTTTTCACCGGCTGCACACTGTGCATCTTGACCGTCTCTTCACTCGTCTCCTTTAAGAGATAGATCGGACGGTGCTTTGTTTCAAGATATGTCTTGGAAAGATAAATGCCTACAATGCCCGTGCAGAAAAGCTGTACACCGCTCACCAGAAAAAGGATGCATGCCATCGACGGCCAGCCCGCAACGGGATCGCCAAACAGCAGCGTTCTTCCGATGATGAACACGATCAGAATCATAGAAATCAGGAAAAAAAGCACGCCCATGACAGATGCAAGTGACAGCGGGGCTACGGAAAAGCCTGTGATGCCGTCGACCGAGTACGCGAGGAGCTTTCGAAGCGGCCACTTCGACGTCCCGGCGCAGCGGTCCTCGTGCTCAAATTCCAGCCATTCTGTGTGAAAACCGACCCATCCGAAAATCCCTTTGGAAAAGCGGTTGTACTCACTCATTTCCAGCACGGCATCCACCATTTTGCGGCTCATCAGACGGTAGTCCCGTGCACCGCTTACAATCTCTGTTCTGGAAAGGCGGTTGATCACACCGTAGAAGGCATTTGATAAGAAGGATTTGATTTTTCCCTCGCCCTCCCGTGAACTGCGGCGTGCCGCTACACAGTCACAGGTGCCGCTCTGCAGCATCGCGTACATTTTCGGAAGAAGGGACGGCGGATCCTGAAGGTCGACATCCATCACCGTTACGTAATCGCCTTTGGCCGCCTGCAGTCCGGCGTACATGGCTGCCTCTTTTCCGAAATTTCTCGAAAACGAGAGGTAACGGCAGCGCATATCCTTCTGCGCAAGCCGGCGCATCTCAAACAGACTGTGATCCTTCGAGCCGTCGTCAACAAAGATCAGCTCGAACTGAACCTTCTGCTGTTCTTCCATCTCATCCATCTGACGTACCATCGTCTCGTAGTAAACCGGAATTGCTTCCTCTTCGTTGTAGCATGGTATGATAATACTGATTGTCTCCATTTTTTTCCTCCCGGGGATTACATACTCTCTCAGAATCCTTCTGCAGATCCTTCCTGCTGCAATCCCGCTTCTGTCTCATTCTTATGCAAGTCAGGTTTTTGTGGCTGTTTCTCCCGCTGCAGAATCCTCGCCTGCCTCCGGGAAACGCAGGATGACTTTAAACAGATCGCCGTCTGCCGCAAGCTCCATGCGGCCGCCCATGTTGGCCGTGTAGCTTGATGCAATCGCAAGGCCAAGGCCGTGCCCCTCGCTCGTCCGTGATTCGTCGCCGCGCACAAAGCGTTCCATCATTTCCTCCGCTTCAAAATTCATCTCATAGGCGGAAATGTTTTTCATCGTCACGAAAATCTCCCCTTTTTCCTTCCCTGCGTCAATGTAAACTCTCGTTCCGCCCAGGCTGTATTTCAGGATATTTTCCACGAGATTCTGTATCACGCGGTACATTTTCCCATTATCCCCAAGGAACGGCAGCGGCTCATCTCCGAGCGCCGTGCGGAACGACAGATTGCTCTGCGCAATCGCATCGTCCATATCGGCGAGGGTCTGCTCGATCAACCGTTTCATATCCATTTTTTCCATCTGGAATTTTTCGGTTCCGCTTGTCGATTTGGAGAGCTCGAAGAGGCTTTGGATCATCTCCTTTAGCTGTTCCTGTTTCACAGAAATCACTTCGACGTAATCCTGTGCCGCCGGTGTCAGATCCTCTTTTTTCAGAAGATCCGTATAGCCGACCATCGAGGTGAGCGGGGTTTTCAGATCGTGCGATACGTTGGTAATCAGGTCAATTTTGAGACGCTCCGCCTGCATCTGTTTTTCTACGCTCTTCTGCATAGCGCTCTCAATATTTTCCAGCTCTGCAAACGCCGGATACAGCAGGGATTTTTCGGATATTTCATGGATCCGGCTTTCCATGCTGCCTTCTGCCATCGTATGGATCTGTTCCATCAAAAGGCCCATCTCCCGGTTCAGGCGACTGCGGTATGTTTTCCAGGCAAACAGAATTAAAATCAGCGTGGTCAGCCCAAGAAGAATGACAAACAGCACCTCGCCATCCATTCCGTTTATCAGTCCGGTGATCATGGTAATCACGATTAGAAGTTCCGCAATCAGTGCCACACGGAACGGCCATTTACTCTGACCGGCAAGCTGCCGTTCCAGGCTGGTCCGATCTCTGTAACGCTTCCTTTCTCTGCAAAAAAAGGACATTTCTCTCAGTTGTTTCTTTTCATAGCGACAGACAAGAATGCCGGCACTGAGAAGGAAAACGCCACAGATTCCAAAAAACAGAAGACCTGTCTGCACACACTCTATTACAGTACCCCATTCGGCAACAATGCGGTATCTGGCATAGCTGTGCCGGAGCGGCTGAAGCCATCCGAAAAAAGCAAATCCTCCGACAAGAACCAGAAGCTCATTTGGCACCTTTTCGGATTTTTTCAGAAACAGCTGCTCTTTCTCTGCTTCCGCAGCGGCTCTTGCCTCAAACTGCATCTGCCGGGATTTTTCTATTTCATCTGTCTCGGACTTATCTGCGGCTGCCCCTTCGCTGCTTTTTGCTGTTTTTCCCGCTTTTTCCGGTTCGCTGCCGGCAAAAGCAGTCATTTTCGAGTTCCCGGTATTTTTTCGGAATTTCCATACCAGATACAAGGCTGCGGCTATGCCCAAAACGCCGACTACCGTCACTCCAATGCCGATACCCCATTCGATGTTGCGCCACATTCCCCATTCGAATTCACTGGCCCATTTCCGCAGAAGCTTTCCGCACAAAATCAGTACCATAGAAAGATCGGTAAGCATCCACAGCAGGATGCGTTTTTCAGTTTCCGTCAATTTTTTCAATTTTGTATCCAATTCCCCACACCACCTTTAAATATTTTGGATTTTTCGGCGTAATTTCGATTTTCTCACGAATGCGCCGGATATGAACCATGACGGTATTTTCTACGCTGTAAGCATCCTCCTGCCAGACCTGGCTGTAGATTTCTTCGGCTGAGAATACATAGCCGGGATGCTCCATCAGAAGCTCCATAATTTTGTACTCGGTTGCGGTCAGGCGAACAGGTTCACCGTCCACCAGGAGTTCTTTGGTGTTTCGGTTCAGCAGCAGACCGCCGTTTTTCAGGATATCCTGGCTTTGTGTGGTTCCGTTTGCGGCGCCTAAGGAGAAGTAACGGCGGAGCTGGGATTTAACACGGGCCATGAGTTCGGCGGTATTATACGGCTTTGTCACGTAATCATCGGCGCCCATCGAAAGTCCGATGACTTTATCGCTCTCTTCGGTTTTCGCGGAAAGCATGATAATCGGGATGTTGTTTTTTTCTCTTATTTTCATCAGGGCGGAAAGGCCGTTCATTTTGGGCATCATGACATCGAGCAGGATCAGATGGATCTGTTCGGTCATGAGGATGTCGAGTGCCTCCATGCCGTTGTAGGCTTTTTTTACCCTGTAGCCTTCCAGTTCTAATAGTTTGCCGAGAGATCTTACGATTTCCCGGTCGTCGTCTACGACTAATATGTTGTATTGGCTCATCTCGTTTTTCCCCTCTTGGTTCTATGGTGTTTATCATAGCAGAGAAAACGGAGATTATTTGGATAAAAAACTGACATTTTTCTTAAAATGTAATCCCCCATTACGTTTTCCTGCTTTTTTTACAAAAAAAACACTGATTGGTAGAATTGTAAGCTGGTGTAAAAAATAAAAACAAACGCATATAAATTAGTAAAAATGCCTGCCATAGCACCTGAAAATGTGGAAAAAGATAAAAAAAGTCAATATAAGTGGACAAAATACACAATATCAAACTGGGATTTTATTTGATATGATGTAAATATCACAAATAAGCAAAGAAAATGCGTAATAAAAACGCACAAAACAACGGAAAGGATGGGGAGCATGGCGAAGGAAAAGGTGAAAAAGAAAAGAGGACAGAAAATCACACCTGCAATTTTGTGGAAACAGCGCTGGCTGCTTGTAATGTCAGTACCATTTGTAATCTGGCTGATTATCTTCAAGTATATTCCACTTTGGGGATGGACGATGGCGTTTCAGGAGGTAAAACCGGCAACGTTCGCACTTCCGATCTGGGAGAGAACCTGGGTTGGATTTAAGAACTTTACAGATGCATTTAAAGACCGTCTGTTCACACAGACATTAATCAACACATTGGGAGTAAGCTTCCTTGACATCGCGGTTGGAACGATCGCAGCAATCGCATTTGCGGTTCTTCTGAACGAGATGTTCTTTATGAAGTTCAAAAAAGTAACGCAGACCATTTCTTATCTGCCGCACTTTGTATCCTGGGTTATCATTGCAAGTATTGCAAAGAATATTTTCAACGACGGCGGTGTTGTTGACAGTATCTTCGGCAAGAACCTGCACCTGATGAGTTCCAACTCACCGCTTATCTGGGTAACCATTATCCTGATCAACTGCTGGAAAGAGGTTGGCTGGAACGCAATTATTTATCTGTCCGCCATGGCAGGTATTGATCCTGGTCTTTACGAGGCCGCTGATATGGACGGTGCAAGCCGTCTGCAGAAGATCTGGCATATCACTCTGCCGGGTATCCGACCGACCATCATCGTACTGCTGATTATGAGCATCGGTGGCGCCCTGAACGTAGGTATGGAGCGTCAGATGCTTCTTAGTAACCCGCTGGTTGAGGATCACACGATGGTACTTTCCTGGTTCTCTTATAAGAGAGGTATCGGAAACAGCAACTACGGTCTTGGTACCGCAATCGGTGTATTCCAGTCTGCAGTCAGCGTTACCCTGCTGCTGATCGCCAATAAGATTGCCGGTCTGGTAGGCGAAGATAAACTTATGTAGGAGGACGCGAATATGAACAAGAAAGCAAAAAAATTTGACTACGTACTGGCGGTAATCTTCGTATTCCTCGTCATCATCACCATTTATCCGTTCCTGAACGTACTGGCGATTTCGTTCAACGATTCTACGGATACCATTAAGAATGTAAACTTCATCATTCCGAGAAAGTTTACATTAAGCAACTATAAATATGTATTTAAAGACGGCGGCATTGCAATGCCGGCTGTGATTTCTGTAACAAGAACCATCATCGGAACAATCGTAGGTATTGTATGTACCTCGATGGTTGCTTACACATTAAGCCGCAGAGACTTCGTACTCCGCAAACCATTCCAGCTTCTGTTCGTTGTTACCATGTATGTCGGTGGCGGAATGATTCCGGAATACCTTCTGATTATCCGTACCTTAAAGCTGGGCAATAACTTCATGGTATACATTCTGCCTGGTCTGATGTGGGTTTATAATATGATTCTGGTCCGCTCTTATATCGACGGACTGCCGATGGCTCTGCAGGAGGCAGCAAAGCTCGACGGAGCAAACGATTTTCAGATCTGGTATAAAGTCGTTATGCCGCTTTGTAAACCGGTTATCGCAACCGTAGGTCTGTACTATGCAGTAGGACAGTGGAACTCCTTCATGGATACTTACCTGTATGCGAAAAAACTCCCGACTCTGCAGTACAAACTGTATGAGATTATGAACCAGGCGACCATGAAAATGGACGTTCATGCAGGAACCAATGTACAGACGGCCGTAACACCAATGTCCGTACGTATGGCCGTAACGATTGTAGCAACTGTGCCGATCGTTATTGTATATCCGTTCCTTCAGAAATACTTTATCGGCGGTATGACACTTGGTTCTGTTAAAGACTGATAAAAAACAGTATTAAAAAATTTTTAGAAAAAGATGATGTTTATTCCTGCCAGGCGAAAGAAAGAGTGCAGGATGACATAAACCATTTTAAGGAGGGCTTTTATGAAAAGAAAAGTAGTATCACTCATGTTAGTATCTGCTATGGTGGCCGGAATGCTCGCAGGATGCGGTTCCGACAGTGGCAGCAGCAAGGGAGGTTCCAGCACAGAGACTGGATCAGCGGCAGAGGCAAGTTCTTCAGGCGAGACAGCAGATGATGCAGATGACAAATCTCCGATTACCTTTGAGTATTTTAACGCTGATGGTAAAAACGGCAACTGGGATAACCCGGTAGCAAAAGCAATCACAGAGGCAACAGGCGTTACACTGGATGTTTCCTATCCGGTAGCATCCCAGGGTGATGCAAAAGAAGATATTGCGCTGATGATCGCAAATGATGAGTATCCGGACATGATTTATGCAAAAGGCTCAGCAACGGATTTGTATCAGGCAGGCGCGCTGATTGATATGACAGACCTGATTGAAAAATATGGTCCAAACATCAAAAAAATGTACGGAGCAGAGATGGAAAAACTGAAATGGAGCCAGGATGATCCTGGAATCTATCAGCTTTCCTACGCAGGTGTAAACCAGAAAACCCTGACAACAGGCGGAAGCTGCCAGATTCAGTGGGCTGCATTAAAAGAGAACGATTATAAATATCCGAAGACACTGGATGAGTATGAAAAAATGATCAAGAGCTATCTTGCAGCACATCCAAAAACAGAAGATGGTCTGGATATGATCGGTATCACCATGAGTGCTTCTGACTGGCACTGGATGATTACCCTTGGAAACCCGGCAGGACTGATCGCTGATGCATCCCCGGATAATGGACAGTGGATCATTGACGACGAGTACAACGTACATTACAAACATGTAACAGATGAAGAGAAAGAATACTTCAAATGGCTGTGCCGTATGTACAACGAAGGTATCCTGGATCCGAACTTTGCAACGCAGACAGATGATGACTATATTGCAAAAGTTGCCAGCGGCCGTGTTGTTGCCATCACCGATGCTGAGTGGCATTACAGCCAGTGCGAAGCTACTCTGGTAGCAGACGGAAAAGTAGATCAGACTTATGTTGGACTTCCTGTAACCTTAAGAGAAGATCAGGTAGAAAAAGCCCTTCTGTATCAGGGAACTACCGTTGGCTGGGGTATTGGAATTACCAAGAGCTGTGAAGATCCGGTTCGTGCCATCAAATTCCTTGACTATCTGTGCTCCGATGAAGGACAGATCCTGTATCACTGGGGTATTGAAGGCGAGAACTACTTCCTCGATGATAACGGACAGCCATATCGTACCGATGAAGAAGTTGCAAAAGCTCAGTCTGATCCGGATTATGCAAAGAATACCGGTATTGACAACTACACTGGATTCCCGATCTACGGAACAGGTTCCTACTCTGAAGACGGATTCCCATATACTCCAACTACCAAAGAGTCTGTTATTGCAAACTACAATACAGCAGAAAAAGAAGGATGCGAAGCGATGGGATTTGAGATGCTGACCGACATGTTTGCACAGCCGGAAGAGTTCGATCTTCTTCCATACTCTGCACTGTGGGCATATCAGCAGCCACAGGAACTTGCTGAGAAACAGACAATTCTGGACGAAATTGCTTGGCCGGGACTTGTTAAATGCGTAACTGGTACCGAAGATGAGTTTGATGGAAACTGGGAGAGCATGGTACAGGAGCTGACAGACAATGGTCTGGCAGATGCAGAAGAAGCTATGACAGAGTTCCTTGCTACCAAACTTGTTGATGTAGAGTAAGTAAAGCAAAAACATAAGGTTTTGCCGTTGAACGGAAGGCGGCACAAAAACATGGTCTGATATTATTAAATGTCAGGCCATGTTTTTAAATACAGCGACAGTAATGGGAAATGTGAAACATTGTAAAAAGATAACAGTATATGGAAAATCTGCAAACAATTTCATGAGACAAAATAATCGGGAGGTTTTTGGAAAATGACAGAAAAGAAGGAGTTTCAGGTAAACAAAAACACACCGTTCTGGGATGCATCACTGACGGATCAGGAAAGAATCGACTGGCTGTTAAAAGAAATGACGGTCGAAGAAAAACTGGGATACCTCGCCAGCTCTTCCCCGGATCTGCCGCGCCTTGGCATTCCGGGTGTCTCTGTGGGCGGTGAGGCGGCACACGGCGTTGAGGGCAGAAACGATCAGAACGGTCTTGGAAAACCGGATGTGACAACATCCTTCCCACAGCCGATCGGTATGAGTGCATCCTGGGATCCGGAGCTGATCAGACAGGCCGGTGAAATAACAGGAACCGAGGCGCGCGTCGTATGGCACCGCCATCAGGGCCATGGACTCAGCAGATGGGCTCCGACCGTTGATCTTGAGCGCGATCCGAGATGGGGAAGAAACGAAGAAGGTTACGGAGAGGATCCTGTGCTGACCGGAAAAATGGCCGGTGCTTATATCCGGGGAATGCAGGGCGATGATCCGAAGTATCTGCGCTGTGCAGCGACCTTAAAGCATTTCTATGGAAACAACACGGAGGTCGGCCGCGGATGGAAAAATTCTTCCATTGACCCGCGGAACAAATATGAGCTGTATCTGGAGCCATTCCGCAGATGTATTGAGGATGGCGGCGCAGAGGGCATTATGACGGCATATAACAAGATCAACGGAACGATCGGTATCCTGAATCCGGAAGTGACCGATATTCTGAAAAAACAGTACGGTCTCCGTCACGTTGTCAGCGACGGCGGTGCGATGGGACTTGTCGTGAATCTGCATCACTATTTCGGACAGCATGCGGAGACGATCGCAACGGCGCTGAAAGCCGGTGTGGATGCCATGTCTGACGATCCGCGTATGGTAGAGCAGGCGGCACGCGAGGCATATGAGCTTGGCATTCTGAAAGAAGAGGATATGGACCGCTCTATTCGCTGTATGATGGAGACGAAGCTTCGTCTCGGCGTTTATGATCGGGAAAATCTGAATCCGTATGACCGTGTGACCGAGGACGATATCGATTCCCCGAAGGCACGTGAAATCTGTAAAGAGCTGAGCCGCGAATCGATCGTACTTCTGAAAAATGAGAACGGAGCGCTGCCACTTGACAAAGCCCTGAAAGCAGAAGATATTGCCATTGTCGGACCGCTTGGTGGTGCATGGTATCAGGACTGGTACGGCGGAACGGCACCATACCGCACAACCTTCCTGCAGGGGATGGAAGTACTGAAGCAGGAGAACATTACATTCGCGGATGGTCTGGATCGCGTTGTTTTCCGCTGTGATGGAAAAGGTCTTGCCGTAGCAGAAGACGGAACACTTCAGATGGCAGATGAGCCAGATGTGTTTATCAAGGAATACTGGGGTGAGGGAAGCTATACGTTCAAGAGTGTCCGTACCGGAAAATACCTCAGCGCAAGACTCTCAGAGTCGCAGGGAGAAAAGCCGAAAATGGGACAGATTGCGGCAGACCGGGAGGAAGCCTTCGACTGGTTCGTGATGGAGATTTTCCACGTGGAGCCACAGGAGGATGGCAGCGTTGTGCTGACCAACCGTTTCCATTACCCGGTTTATAAGGATGCAGAGGGATTTTTCTCCTTTGAGCAGACGGAGGGAATTCCGATTACGATGGAGGTTGTCGAAAACGGAATTGAAAAAGCAGTTGCTGCAGTCCGGGGCAAAAAGCAGGTTTTACTTGCGCTCGGCTGTAACTCCGTGATCAATGCGAAAGAGGAGATCGACCGCAACACACTGGAGCTGCCAGAGGAGCAGGAGATGCTGCTTGACCGGATCACAGAGGTCAATCCGAATACCGTTCTGGTGCTGTTTACGAATTATCCGTACACACTTCAGAAAGCGATGGAAAAACTGCCGGCGATCATCATGTCTGCAACGGGAAGCCAGGATATGGGAAGCGCAATGGCAGAGGCTGTGCTTGGAATCTATGCACCGGCCGGCCGTCTGAATATGACCTGGTATGAGAGTATCGATCAGCTGCCGGACATTGATGATTACGACATCATCAAAGGAAAAAGAACGTACCGCTATTTCGACGGGAAGGAATTGTATCCATTCGGCTATGGCCTGACGTATACCACATTTGCGTATGAGAACTATAAGATTTCCTTAAAAGATGACCGTCTGCTGCAGATCTCTCTCGATGTGAGAAATACGGGCGCTACCGCAAGCGACGAGGTCGTCCAGATCTACGGTTCCGCTCTGGAATCCTGCGTAAAGAAACCAATCTGCCAGCTGCTTGATTTTGTCCGTGTGAAAAACATTGCCCCGGGCGAGACGAGACACATCGCACTGGAAATCCCGGTGGAGGAGCTTCGCTTCTACGATGTCATCAGCCGCAGACTGATGGTAGAAGAAGGAACGTATGAAATCTATGCGGGCGCATCCTGCAAGGATAAAGCCGTTTCCGCAGAAATCTTTATTCCGGGCGGAAAAAGGGGAGTACGCGATCTGAGTGCATTTACCGCGGCAGACCACTACGATGATTACGAGAACATGTATCTGACGGAAGGCCACTTCAATTTCAAGGCAGTCCGCGTGCAGGATGAGACGAAAGAAGGTGTTCTCGTTTACCGTGACTGTGATCTTTCCGATGCTACTGTTCTGGCACTTCATGTGAAGAGTGAACGTGGCGGCAGTGTGGAAGCCTTTGTGGACGGTATTTCGATGGGAAGCTTTACCGGTGACACAAGAACCTGCGAGTTACGCAGCGCTCCGAAACTGGACCGTTATGCGGAGGACGAAGTAAAAGAGCGCAATCGGTACCGTGAGCCGGTTTATGAGGATATCGAAATTTCCCTCGCAGACAGACCGCAGACGGATGGCGCATCTGAGATCCGTCTCGTCCTGACGGGAGATATGCGGATCTGCTATCTGCGTGTGCTGCAAAATAAGAGCACAGGAAAAATTCATATGGGTGTAGCAAACTAACCAGATCATGTATTGTCTGAAAAAAGTATTGACAAATTGTGTGAATATGAATAAAATATTCCTGTAAAAACAAAATACGGAGATCTTCAGGGCAGGGTGTGATTCCCTACTGGCGGTATAGTCCGCGACCCGCTGCGATATCAAACAGCGGCTGACTCGGTGCAACTCCGGGACCAACAGTTAAAGTCTGGATGAAAGAAGATGAAATAAAATTTATTTGCATGGAAATATTTTTGGTGCCCTGAATTCAAGAAAAGGAATTCAGGGCACTTTTTTTCGCGGGCAACGAGCCAAAGTCCGTGCTTGCACGAGACCTTGGCGACTGCCGCGAAAACGAGTTCAAATTCGTGGAGCGTATTTGGACTCGTTACTTCCGGCAGAACCGGTCAAGATCTCCAGAAAAAAAAGGAGAAATACAGTTATGAATGCACAGACAACAGCAAAACAGACATCAAAGATGTCGCAAATCGGAAAAACCCGTTACATGGTACAGGTGGCAATGCTCGGCGCCGCCGCAGTCGTATTGATGTTTTTTGACATCCCGCTTCCGTTTGCCCCGAGTTTCTACAAGATTGATTTAAGCGAAGTTCCGGTGCTGATCGGAGCCTTTGCGATGGGACCTCTTGCCGGAGCTGCGATTGAGCTGATTAAGATTCTGCTGAACCTTGTTATGAAAGGAAGTACCACCGCAGGTGTTGGTGAAGTAGCAAACTTCCTGATCGGCTGCGCGTATGTTATGCCGGCCGCATGGATCTACAAAACACAGAAAACAAAGAAAAATGCCATGATCGGTATGGCAGTCGGAACTGTATTTCTGGCAGCAGCCGGCGGTCTTCTGAACGCTTTTGTACTGCTTCCGGCTTATGCAGCAGCCTTTGGAATGCCGATGGATGCCCTTGTGGGAATGGGATCCGCAGTCAACAAAGCAATTACAAGCCTTCCGACCTTTGTTCTGTTTGCCGTTGTACCGTTTAATATCATCAAAGGTGTTGTGGTATCACTGGTAACCATGCTTCTGTACAAGCACATCAGCAGACTGCTGAAGGGTGAGGCGATGAATTAGTTCATCATTTCCGAAATCATTTTTGTAAACGGAGAATCCAATAAATACATTGTAGAGAGACGGACAAAATGCAGAGAGAAATCCTCTGTTTTTTGTCCGTCTTTTAAAATTTTCGGGGAATGGCGGCAATGGATTGCCCACACAGGTCTTTTAGTAGTACAATGAAGCATAATCGATAAAAGAAAATACACAGCGAAATTGGAAAGGAGCGCAAAAAAAAGAGATCCGCACATTGGCTGAAATCTCTTTTCTATCACATTTTAATATTGTTATTATGTCTCGAAACTGTTAAGCGCTTTCCAGATGTTCCATCACTTGAACGCCCCATTTAAAAAGGGCGGTTCGCATGGCGAAGGTCAGGACTGCGGTAAGCAGAATCATCATGCTCGTGGTGATGTGGATGTTGAGGTGAAGTTTTCCGTACAGCAGGTAGCCGGCTCCGATCAGGATTGCGCCGACGGTGAGGTCGATGAGAACGGAGATCAGGGAGCGGTTGTTGGATTTTATGGCGGCGGTTTCGTTTTCCCAGTTTAATTTCGGAAATGCAAGGTCAAAAAGGAGCTGTTCATAGTTGACGAACAGGGTAAATAAAACCGTGATCGCCGTGGTGTAAAGAAGGGTCGCCGGGTGCAGACCGAAGACGACAGCAATTATGTTGAAGACCAGAGCGTACGGCAAGGTGCCAAGGAGACTGATCAGGATGCCGCTTACCAGCATGGCACGGATCTGGTCGTGATAGCTCATCGGAATGCATTTCATGTAAATGTATTCGCTGCCTTTTCGGGACATCGCTGTGGCGGAGATCACGCAGAACATGGACATCATGACGGCGATTCCGGCGGCGGTAAGGACGGCAACTGCGACGGGCAGTTCCCCTTTCAGGAGGCGGAATATAGTGCCATCGGCGACAAGCCGGGTCCAAAGGCCGGTGGTTTTAGCCATGCCAAGGCTGGAAATGATTGAAATGAGGGCAATACCAAGCATGAAGACCGGCCAGATGAGAGGCATCAGAACACAATTCATGAACCAGGCCGGTGTGCGGTACAGTTTTTTCCATTCAATCATCGCGTAGGTGCGGACCGGATTTTTGCTTTTGACGGTTCGGGTCACTTCTTCTTTGGATAAAATGCGTTTTTCGCTGGTGGTCTCGCTCATGCCGAGGACAGCCGGAAGGTAGATTTTCCAGGCGAGGGCGAAAAAGACAGCAAGGATGACGGCGGTTGTAGCGATGTAGAGTATCATTTTGAGAAAGGATGCATCTGCAAGGCTTCCGGTCATCAGGGGCAGGTTCGGAAAAATGGTCCGGAAGGCGCGCAGAGTGCCCTTCTGGCTTTCCATCAGGTTCATGATATCCTGCATTTCAAAATTTCCGATACTGCGCGAAAATACGTTGATGCCGATCGCAAAAATCAGGGATGCGGCGAATCCGAGGTAGCTTAAGAAATCCTTGTTTCGGATATTTTTGAAAAGACGCATCACGAGCATCGTCAAAACTGCGGCGTAAACGAGCGGCACAACCGGGAAAATAAGGCAGGCGAGGATCATATTGATCCAGTAAAAAATGCCCATTTTGGCGCTGATCCCGTACCCTAACAGAAACGGAAAGAACAGCAGTACAATAAGATAGTATTCGTTCAGCAGACAGCAGAAGCCTTTCGCACCGACAATCTGCGCCGGGGTAAACGGCAGCGGCAAAAGCTTTACGAGGTCAGAGTCCATGTAATACTCGCTCAGAAACAGCGGCAGGCCATAGAAGAAAATGACCATCATGCCAATGGCACAGACGAACTCGATCAGCAGGGTTTCCAGCCCGAGCGGCTGCAGGAAGGTATAGCCGGAATATCCCAGAAGAAACAGTAAGACCGACACGGGAAGGAGGCAGACACCAAGCAGAAGGTATACAACGATACGTCCTCCGTCCGAAAATGCTTTCTTTTTTCCGCTCTTCTGATTGCTTTTTCCTGGTCCGCTTTTCAGAAGGAAACGGGTGAGAATCCATAAGTTACGCATGTTCGGTGATCTCCAGAAAGATATTTTCAAGTGTCTGATCCGGATAGGCCGCTTTTAATTCTTCCAGGGTACCCAGGTATACCTGGCGGCCGTGATGGATGATGGCGATGCGGTCGCAGAGTTTTTCCGCTACTTCCAGCACATGGGTGGAAAACAGCACGGCGTTTCCGGCATCGGCGTGTTCACGCATCATCTGTTTGAGCTCGTGCGCGGAGCGCGGGTCAAGGCCGGTCAGCGGCTCATCGAGAATCCAGACCGGCGGCTTGTGGATCAGTGCGCCCATTACCATGATTTTCTGACGCATGCCATGCGAGTAGCTCATGATACGGCTCGAAAGGTTCTCTTCCATCTCAAAGCGTTTTGCGGTTTCTTCGATAAAACGCTGACGCTCTTCCGTTCCGACACCGTAGATATCTGCCATAAAATTCAGATATTCAATTCCCCTGACGCGAAGAAACGCATCCGGGTCGTCGGGCACAAAACCGAACTGGCGCTTGGCTTCGAGCGGATCCTTCTGGATATCTTTTCCATTGATTTCAATCGTTCCCTCGGACGGCGCTAAGATACCGGTGATCATTTTTAACGTTGTCGTTTTTCCGGCCCCGTTAGGACCGATGAAGCCGGTGATCTTTCCATCTTCGATATCCCAGGAAAGATCATCGACGGCTTTTTTGCTTCCATCGCCGTAAATTTTGCTGACGTGGTTCAGACGAATCATGTTTTATTCCTCCTCTTTTTTTCTTGTAAAACGAAACTGTGATTCTCTTGCTTCGTTTCTAAAAACAGACTGCCCTTTTCTCACTCCGAAAGCTCTTATCCTTCCCTGCGCAGGAAAAGGAGTCAGGCGGATCTTCGCTACTTGCTTGATTCAGTTAAATTTCGAAGCACGGGCTGTGATCTTGTGTTTTTTTCAGTATGCATTCTTCTGCCAGAACTGTCAATCAGCGGAACGAAAAATACAGAATTTTGTAAGAACTTGTAAGACTTTTAGAGCGTGTCTGAAAAAAAGATACCGCAAAGTGAAGCCTGCAGATTGCGGAAATGCTTTTTCAGACACGCTCCAGGATCAAATCCGATTTTACCCTCTACTTTTTCAGAATCACATCGATGACTGTATCGACTCCATCCGGCAATACCGGGTCTTCGCCGAGATCGGCGAATGCCATGGTCGGATAATCGCTGTGTACCCAGCTTGTGGAAACCGGGATTTCCGCGCCGGTTGCGACGTAGCGGATCGCCTGAATTTCTTCTTTTTTCACGCCGGGCAGCGGCAGCGGCCCAACGGTATTTTCATAGACATGAAAATACAGATGGTTTCCGTGGCGCGTCACACGGCCAAAGTCCGGTTTCTCAATACCGGCTTTTCCGCAGCCGTAAATGCTCTCTCCGTTTTTCTTCATCCACTTTCCAATCTCAGCCAGCCGTTCGATCGACTCCTCCGGGATATTTCCCCTGGCGTCCGGGCCGACATTCAAAAGCAGGTTTCCACCCTTCGATACGCACTCGACCAGCTTTTTGATCAGCATCGGTGCCGGTTTGAAGAAGTGGTCGTTGGCACAATAGCCCCAGTGATTGTTCATCGTAACGCAGGATTCCCAGGCGATATCGTTTCCATTTACATCCTGGATGCCATTCGGCGGAATCATCTGCTCCGGGCTCACAAAGTCGCCGTGGTACGGGGTCGGATTTCCGGCCGCCAGAGAACCGTAGCCCTCTCCGCTCACCTCGAGACGGTTGTCGATGATGACATCCGGCTGGAGCTTCCGCACCATATTGATCAGCTCCGTCGCTTTCCATGCTTCGCCGCGCAACGTATCGTAGGAAAAGTCAAACCACAGCACATCGAGCTTTCCGTAGTTTGTGCAGATCTCGCGTACCTGATTGTGCATGTAGGTCAGGTAGCGGTCGAAATCGCGGTCATCGTTTTTGTATGCCGGGTTGTTCCGCATCGGGTGATTCCGGTCGCCGTAATGTGGGAAATCGTCGTGGAACCAGTCGAGCAGGGAGAAATACAAACCGACCTTCAGTCCTTCTGCGCGGACGGCATCAACGTACTCTGCAACGAGGTCGCGGCCGCATTTCGTGTTGGTGGATTTGAAATCGGTATACTGGCTGTCGAAGAGGCAGAATCCATCGTGATGCTTGGCAGTCAGAACCACGTATTTCATACCGGCCTCTTTCGCCGCCTTGGCCCATTTCCGCGGCTCGAAATCAACAGGATTGAACTCCTCAAAATATTTCATGTAATCTTCTTTTGGAATCTGCTCGGTACTCCGCACCCATTCTCCGCGCGCCGGGATGGCGTAAAGCCCCCAGTGGATAAACATGCCGAAACGGGCGTCGCGGTACCACTCCATCCGCCTGTCATAGGCTTCTCTGTCAAATTTGTACATCGTTTTGCTTCCTCCTGTTTTAGTTTTATATTGGTAATGATTCGGTTAAATCTTGATTTTCACCCATTTTCCCTGTTTGAATCGGATCGTCGCAAAGATAAACCGTGACATCTGATCCGCCAGCACGCCGAACCAGATTCCGACGATGCCAAGCCCCAGCGTGTAACCGCCGAGATACGAAACGATCGTACGAATAAATGTAACGCTGATCATGGATGCAACTGCCGTATAAAGCGTATCTCCCGCACCGCGCAGGCATCCCATGTAAATAACCTGACAGATCTGGAAAATGACGACGAAAATAATGACATGGATGATGCTGACACCGATTTCAATGATATGCTGTTCTTCGAAAAACAGACTGTACAGCCATCTTCCGCCGAAGAGATAAATCGCAACGAGGCATACTGCGATGCCCGCGCCGATCAGACGGCACGTTCTGCCGTACTCTTTCGCAAGATCCGGCTTTTTTGCGCCAAGGCTCCGGCCGATCAGTGCAACCGCTGCGGACTGAAGGCCGTCACCGAACGCAAACGAAAGCGACATAATATTCATGCCGACCTGGTGTGCCGCCATCGCATCGGTTCCCTGCTTGGCCGCCATGATCGCCGTCATCATAAAGCCGATCCGCATGAAAACCTGTTCGAAAAACACACTGTACCCGACCCTGACCAGGCTGATGAACGCTGCAATCGTCGGTTTAATTTTGTTCTTCAGAATATAGCCAAGGTTCAGGAATCCGTCTTGCTTTGTGATGGAAAGGATGCTCATCACACATCCGACAACCGTTCCTGTGACGGTTGCCAGTGCCGCACCCTGAATGCCGAGTGCCGGGAACCCGAAATGGCCGTTGATCAGAAGATAATTCAGAATAATATTAATCGTATTTGATGTTACATTTGTGCGCATCGTGATTTTTGTATTGCCCGCACCGCGCTGTGCCGAGTTGATCCCCATCTGGATACAGTTAAAAATCATACCGCCCATGATGATACGGAAATATGTTACTGCGCCGTTATGCGTCTCCGCCGTTGAGCCGCACAGATGGATGATCGGACTTGCAAACGCCACAAATCCAACACTGAATGCAGCTGCCGCAAGGATAATAAATACAAGCGCAGTTACCAGAGTCTCATTCGCCGCACTCTGTCTTTGTTCCCCTCGCCGCCGCGCAACAAGGGCGGAAATCGACACATTCAGTGCAAAGAAAAACGCCAGGCCAAGCAGCTTCGGCTGTGTCGTCAGGCCGACCGCGGCAACTGCGTAAGAGCCAAGCGAGCTTACCATCAGCGAATCCACAAGACCCGCAAATGCAATAAAAAACGACTCCACGATCGCCGGCCACGCCATGTTGACGGCGGTCTGGAATGTGTCTTTGTGGTATTTCCCCTGTAACTTGTTTCCTAAGTACCCCATTTCTTTTCCTCTCTTTCGTCCCAATACCAATTTCTATTTTACTTTGTTTTAACAGAAGGGTCAATACGGTACCGGCAGAAAAAAGCCAGCCGCAAAAGCAAAATTCTTTTCGCTTTTTGTGGCTGGCTTTTCTTTTATCTTTCCGTAGCGATTCAGACCCCCATCTTGATTCCGCTTACGCTACATCCCAGTATTGCTTCTTATTTTTTCAGCACAAATTCTGCCTTATTCTCTGTCGTGCTGTCGCTTCCGATGAAGACTTCGAAAGCACCGTTTTCACTTTCTACACGCTCATTTTCTGTCAGGAAGCGAAGCTCTTCTTCTGTGATTTTGAAGATGACTTCGGTTTCTTCTCCCGGCTGAAGGGTTACCTTGCAGAAATCTTTCAGCTCTTTCACCGGGCGTACCACGGATGCGGCTACGTCGTGGATGTAAAGCTGTACGGTCTCGGTTCCCTTTGTATCGCCGGTGTTTTTCACGGTTACGGAGGCTTTAATCTCATCTTCCATGCCAAGCTCTGCCTTGTCCAGTTTCACATCTGAAATTGCAAAGCTGGTGTAGCCAAGGCCATATCCGAACGGGAACAGTGGTGCGTTCGGGATGTCGAGGTATTTGGAACGGAAACGGTCTTTGTCCTTGCCCGGCACGTGCGGTCTTCCGGTGGAATACTCGTTGTAGTGAACCGGCACCTGGCCTACAGAGTACGGGAAACTCATGGTCAGCTTGCCGCTTGGAGCGTATGCACCAAAAACAACGTCTGCGATTGCATTGGCACCCTCGGTACCCGGCATCCACACTTCAAGAACAGCTTTTGCTTTCGATACGACATCGCGCAGGTCGAGCGGACGGCCATTGAAGAGGACAACGACAACGTTTTCATTGACTTTTGAAACGCGCTCAAGCAGTCTCTGCTGGATTTCCGGGATACGGATGTTCGCGTTGCTGGTTGCCTCGCCGGACTGCAGACGATCCTCACCGATCGCAAGAACGACAACATCGGCCTCTTTTGCTGCGTTTACAGCCTCAAGAAGCATTGCTTCTTCCTCTTCCGGCGTGGTGGACTGCTCCATCGCCTCGCCGAAGCCCTCCAGGCGGATGTCGGAGCCAAGCATCGGAGAGCCTGCATGGAAGCTCATGTTTGTCGTATCTGCCTGCGCTTTTACGGCCTCTTCCAGATTTGTCACATCCTTTGCATCTCCGATGAAGGACCAGGAGCCCATCAGGTTTCTGCTGTGGACATACGGTCCGACCCAGGCAATCTTCTTCTCCTTGCCAAGCGGCAGGATTTTCTCTTCGTTTTTCAGCAGTACAAACGATTTTCTTGCGGCTTCTCTTGCCAGATCGCGGTGCTCTTTGCAGAGAATTATCTCTTTTTCTTTCGTCTCGTCTGCGTCTTTATACGGATTTTCAAACAGTCCCAGTTTGTTTTTCAGTTCCAGAATACGCATGCAGGACTCATTGATCAGATCCTCGGAAATCTTGCCCTCTCTTACAAGACGGCACAGGTTTTCGCAATAAATACCGGTCATCATATCAATGTCAACGCCTGCCTCTGCGGAGCGGACAGCTGCCTCCTCGCGGTCTGCGCAGTAGCCGTGGTAAATAATCTCCTCGATTGCCGCCCAGTCGGAAATCAGAACTCCGTCAAATCCCATCTCATCACGCAGGATGCCGCGCATCAGTTTCTTGTTTCCGGTTGCCGGAACACCGTTCACTGTGTTGAAGGAAGTCATTACCATCGCTGCGCCTGCATCGATGCCGGCTTTGTAGGACGGCAGATAGAAGTCACGGAAGGTATGCTCGGAAAGCTCTACGGTATTGTAGTCTCTTCCTGCTGTCGGAGCACCATAGCCTGCGAAATGTTTCACACAGGAAGCAATTTTGTACGGCTCCTTCAGATCGTCTCCCTGGAATCCGCGCACCATTCCGGCACAGAACAGACCGTTCAGATACGGATCCTCACCGGTAGACTCCATGACACGGCCCCATCTTGCATCGCGGACCAGGTCGGTCATCGGTGCGAAGGTTACGTGAAGGCCGGAAACGGCTGCCTCTTTTGCAGCAACTGCCGCACACTTTTCGGAGAGCTCCGGTTCAAACGTTGCGCCCTGTCCCAGCGGAATCGGGAAAATGGTCTTGAAGCCGTTGATGATATCCAGCATGAACAGCATCGGGATGTGATGCGGGTGCTGCTCCACAAAATCCTTCTGGATTTTCTTTAACGTTTCTGCACCCATGCTGCCCAGGATGGAACCGGAAAGCGCTACATTTTCCGGTGTAAAGCCTTTATCCGCCATCGGTCCCATGGCTGTGATGTCCATATCTTTATTGAAGAAGGCGCCCACCACCTGGCTCATCTGGTTCACTTTTTCTTCCAGCGTCATGTCGGCCAGAAGCTCTTTTAATTTCTGCTCGGTCATTTTTTCTCCTCCATACCTCGTTTTTGCTGTATCTGCTTCTTCAGAAACCCCTAAAATGTCAGAAAAATATCGTTTTTCCGTTTTTTTCTGAATCTTATACTGAAATTTTACCACATCTGACTTGAAAAAAATATCCCCTGATCCGACCTTTTTCTTTCACTATTCCGACCTGTTTGCTGCTGTTCCGGTGCGTAAGAAAGTGATAAAATCCTCTGTTATTTCCCGGACATGTGAAGGGTGGCTTTCCGCTATTTTTCACTAAAACTTCTTCGGTATTCCAGCGGTGCGTATCCCGTATTATCCTTAAACATCTTCGTAAAGTACGAGAAATTGCTGTACCCCACATACAGCGACACCGTATTGATCGGCAGCGTGCTCTGTGTCAGGAGCTTTTTTGCCTCCTCCACCCGCTTTTGGATGATATAATTACTGATCGAAATACCCTTTTCTTTTTTAAAGATCCGGGACAGATAATCCGTATTCAAAAAGACAAGCTCCCCAAGCTCCTCCCGGTGAATCTCCTCCCGGTAATGTGCATCGATATAAGCGCATACCTGACTCGTGACCGAATCTGATTTGTTGATGTACTGTCTGTACTGAACTGCTTTCCGAACCAGTACCCCGGCATATTCCATCATCTCTTCTCTGCCATAAAGGGAATTCCGATGCAGGTTTTCCATATCCGCATCTGCAAACAGTGCATACGCCTTGATCTCCCGTTCCGAAAGCCATGCATACACCACCTGCGTCAGATCGGTACGGAGTGCTACCAGAAGCTCCCTGGTAATCATTCCTTCCCGCTCCGTCCGGTCAAGGTATTTCTGCAGCCGCTCCAGCAGCTCCTCCGGTTTTTCCTCCGAAAGCAGAGCTTTCCATACATCCAGCTCCTTATTTTCGTAGCTGGTCTGCGGAGCCTGAAATTCGTTCAGAAACAGCACCTCGTTTCGCACGGAAAGGCTTCCCTCCCGCATTTTCTGAAGATTCCGGCTCTGCTTTTGCATCCCCCGCACAGATTCCCACTGTCCGGCGCCGCACCACAGCTCCGGATAGATTTTTTCATTCATCCACGCAACAAACTGCCGCAGAATTTCACAATCCCGTCCACCGTCCTGCGGGAATGCTTTTTCCTTTGACTGTGTAACAATCCAGTAGCTGCCCGGTTCCTGGTAAAAAACAGTATCTACCGCAATATCCGTTTCCTCATACAGTTCCGACAGCACATTTTCGATCACAAATTCCATGGTCGCCGTATCCCACATTTCCCGCTTATTGCTCTTTATTTCCGGCATCAGACAAATCAGCCGGAAATAGTGTCCCGGTCCGTATGGCAACTGACGCTGTGCCGCCGTTTCGCAGAATTTTTTCTCAGAGAAGCCGTCTTTCAGCACATTTTTCCAGATATCCTGCTGCAGAATTTTTCTGTTCCGGTTCCACTTGATGCTTTCCTGCCTGAGATCCTGTATTTTCTTTTCTTTCGCAACGGATTCCGCCGCACGCTGTACGGCCTCCTTCAGCTTTTCAAAATCAATGGGCTTCAGCAGATAATCGACACTGTTCAGCTGTATCGCTCTTCTGGCATAGTCAAACTCCGCATAGCTTGTCAGGAAGATGACCTGGACCTTCAGCTCCTCTTTCCTGACCCACTCCACAAAGTCGAATCCCGTTCCGCCCGGCATCACGATATCGCTGATTACAATATCAATGTCCACCATTCCCATGATGTTCTTCGCCTGCTGTACGGAAAACGCGGTATACACCTCGTTCACCCCGGTCTCTGTAAGATCGAGGTTTCTTTTGATACTTTCAATCACGTACTCTTCATCATCCACGAGCAATAGTTTCATGTTCTTCTCCCCCTGTCCTGTATGGAATATGGATATCTACAATCGCTCCGCCGAGCGGACTGTTATCGAAATGAATCTCTCCTGTATCACCATAGTAATAACGGAATCGTTTCAGGCAGTTTTCAATCCCGATATGCTTTCCATGCTCGGAAATATCTTCCCCTGCTTTCAGCCTTTGCAGCGTCTCCTCCGGGAAGCCGTTTCCGGTGTCTGAAATATAAATGTTGACATACTTTTCGTCTCCGCGGTCCTCCGGGTAAACCGTCACGGAAATCAGCGGAACCGTCTCCAGCGTCAGGGCATGTTTTGCCGCATTCTCTACAAACACCTGAATCAGAAACGGGAAGATTACCGCGTCTTTCACTTCTTCATGGACTTCAAAATAATAGGTGAATTTTTCCGGATAGCGCAGCAGCAGAATTTTGAGGTAATTTTCGCAGTGGTTCGTCTCCGCCGTCACTGGCACCATCTCGCTTGTATTGCGGAAAATATAGGCGAGATAATCGGATGTAATACGGCTCATCGACTTTGCATGATCGTACTGTCCGAAGTCAATCATGCTGTAAATAAAGTTCAGACAGTTCATGTAAAAATGCGGACGAATCTGGATTTTGAGGTAATCCATCTCGATTTTCTGTTTTTCCAGCTCCTGCTCATACAGCGTGATCTTCAGACGTCGGATCTGATGAATCATGTTTCGGAATTTATCGTCAATCCGCTCCAGCTCTACCAGATTTCCTTCCGACATCTGATAGGTGAGATCCCCATTGTCATATTTTTGAAGATTTTCCGTAAACATAGCGACCGGCTTCAGGATTTTTGTTTTCAGATGGAACAGCAGCACGGAACCGGCAATCACCATCAGAAATGCAACGCCGAGAAGAGCAAACACACTTCCCGTCATCAGATTTAAGACTCCCGTCCAGGAGATTTTAATCCGTATTTCAAACGGTGCCTGTGAAAGCTCCTGCCGGAACGTATAATTGCCGGTATCAAGCTTCGAACCGTCCGTTACAATTCCTTTTTCCGTCAGTGTTCCGATGCTTTTTCCGTTCTGGTCAACGAGACTGACATAGCCGCTCTTCCCAAGAGACAGCTCAGAGAACGGTTCCAAAATCGTCTTCAGATTGACGTAGCAGCCGAATCCGACGCCCTGACTCTGTGCTACCTTGAGCATATAAACCTCATTGCCCTGGCGCATCACGGTCCATTTTTTCTTGACTGCATACGTCTGCTGGGACAGACTCCTGATCCGGCGCTTCAGCGCTTCCTGCAGATACGGATCAATGGAATAACGCCCGTCGGAGGAAATGCTCAGCTGATATAAGCTCTCATCCTTCTGCGTATAGAGAAAAACATTGTAATCCGTTCCAAAATCCCACGCTGCAGATACATAGTTCCTTCGCAGCTGTGTGATGACATATTCCTCATACTGATCCTTCTCCATCAGATCCATATATTTCCAGAACGCAGAATCCGGGTTGGAGCTGTCCATTACAGTCGAGAACAGGTTTCGGCTGATTCGAAAAAAACGGTTATCCAGCTCATCCGTATACAGCTTTGAAATCTCTTCCAGCTGCTCATATACCTGCTGCTGCGTCCGGTTCAGAATAATCATGCTCCCAGCCAGAAAAAGCAGCAGCATACTCAGCAGGCAGATCAAAAGATAACGCCCCTGCTGCGCCAGTGTTGTTTTTTTCGTCTGTTTTGAAATACGCATGATATTTCCTCCTTTTTTCTGTTCCGGTACGCTCGAAATTTTTCCGTGTTTGATTTTACGAACTGATCTTTTTTTCTGAATATAATACAGCAGAAAAACAGTACACCTCATGTTTCCATGAGTCTGTACTGTTTTTCTGATTTATGTCGGAAACACCGAAATGTTTCTCTTTTTTATTCCTGCATGGAAAATCATCCCTTTACCGCGCCAAGTGTGATACCTTCTGCGAAGTATTTCTGAAGGAACGGATAGATGATAAACAGCGGCAGCATGGCGATAAATGCGATTGCCATACGGATCGAGGTTGTCGGCAGCTTTGCCACCTCCGCGCCGATATTTCCGGTTACTTTTCCACTTGCCAGGTACTGAATATCGGTGATCATCTGATTCAGCAGGTTCTGGATACTGTAAAGCTTCTGACCGTCATTTCCTGATAAATAGTATAAACCATTTGTCCAGTCATTCCAATAGCCAAGTGCGGAAAACAGTCCCATGGTTACCAGAATCGGTTTTCCAAGCGGCAGTGTGATGCTGGTGAAAATCTTCATGTGTCCTGCGCCATCGATTTTGGCCGCCTCGAACAGCGCGTCCGGGATACTGGTGTTAAAGTAGCTTCGGATCATCAGCACGTTGTTTGCGCTTAACAGGAAGCCCGGAACAATCAATGCCCAGATCGTGTTTTTGATGTGAAGATAATTTACATACATCAAGTAGGTCGGCACCAGTCCGCCGTTGAACAGCATCGTAAAGAATACGAAAAAGGTAATTGCTCTGCGGTACGGCAGTTTTTTAACAGAAAGCGGATACGCCAGAAGAGAGGACATCGCAATATTTGCAGCCGTACCAACGATCGTTACAAAAATGGTGATTCCGTATGCTCTCAGAATTTTCTCGCCCTGGCGGATGATATAGGAGTAAGCATAGAAGCTGAATTTCTCCGGGAAGAACGAATATCCGTTGCGGATCAGTGTGTTTTCATCGGTCAGCGAGGAAATAAATACGAGTACAAACGGCAGTACAATGGATAAGGTAATCAGAATGAGTACTACATTAATCCAGAACTGGAAACGTTTTGCTTTTTTTGAATTTGTCATACTTCCATCCTCCTAGAATAATGCCTGGTCTTTGTCTACTTTGCGGACAATCCAGTTGCTCAACATTACGACACAGAAGCCTACCAGAGACTGGTATACACCGGCTGCAGATGACATACTGATATTTCCCTGTTCAATCAGGGCACGGTATACGTAGGTATCGATAACGTTTGTGGTCGGGAACAGAACACCGGAGTTCATTGGTACCTGATAGAACAGACCGAAATCGGAATAGAAAATTCTTCCGATGCTGAGAAGCAGCAGGGTAATGATGGTCGGAACGAGGCTCGGCAGTGTGATTTTTGTGATCTCCTGCCATTTGCTTGCACCGTCCAGTCTGGCAGCCTCATAGAAGGAAGGATCAATACCGATCAGCGATGCGATATAAATCAGGCATCCGTATCCTACGCCCTTCCAGCAGTTCGCGATGATCAGGATCGCCGGCCAGTATTTCGGTTTCTGGTACCACTGGATCGGGTCAATATGGAAGAACGGAAGGATCGAATTGTTGACAAGACCATTTTCCGCACTCAGAAGCGCATATACGATGTAGCTTAAGATAACCATGGACATCAGGAACGGAAGAAGAATTGCACTCTGATATATCTTTTTGAGCTTTGTGTTTCTTATCTCCGTAATCAGAATCGCAATGGCAATTCCGACTACCATGTTTACAAGAATAAATGCAATGTTATACAACAGCGTATTTCTTGTAATAATCCATGCATCCTTGGAAGCAAACAGGAATTTGAAATTTTTAAGTCCTGCCCACGGGCTTGCCCAGATACCTTTTGCAAAGTTCAGTTTTTTAAACGCAATCACCATACCTGCCATTGGGATATAGTTGTTAATCAGCAGATACAGAAGTGCCGGAAGCATCATCAGATAAAGCGGCCAGTATTCCTTCAGCGCGTTTTTCTTTTTTCCTTTTTTAACCTCTGCTTTTTTCATAAAGCGTCTCTCCTTTTATGAGGGCTGTTTTTTTCAGGTTCTTTCACAGAGAAAGCTCCACATCTTTTCTGGTAAGAGTGGAGCCTTCGGTTACTGTATCACACCGGATTTTTTTCCGCCCCGGTCGTGCTCTTTTTACAAATTATGGTGCCTATTTCTCTGCAAGAAATGCATCCAGCTGCTCCTGCTTTGCAGCAATGACATCGTCGATTCCCGCATCGTCCAGCGCCTCAAGGAACTGTGGAAGCAGTTCTTCCGGATCTCCGGAGCCGCTGCTAAGTGCGCCGTTGTACTGGCTGATTACGTTGTTCAGGGCTGATACCTGATCCGCATATTCGCTGTTATCAAAGACAAATCCCAGTGCTTTCGACTCGATACCGGAAGCGTTGAACTCCTGCATTTTGTCCCAGAGCTGCGGGTCAGATCCATCCCATTTGTATGCGATGAACTGGTTCGGAAGCTCCCATCCACAGTTAAAGCTGTAGCCTGCATTGTCTGCTGTTACACCGTCCGGGTAGTTGATGATTCCGTTTTCTTCATCTTCTACTACGTAGTCGGTTCCCTCTTCGCCCCAGTTCAGAAGGTTCATGACCTCCGGGCTGCCATAGATATAATCGAGAACCTGCATTGCTTTTTCCGGATTTTCGGAGTTCTGTGCTACAGAGAAGATAATTCCGCCGTAAGAGGATGAGTTGATGATCGGCTGATCATAGAACGGTACGATTTCAAACTCATATCCTGTGGAGCTCTGGAACTCAACCGGGGTACCTGGATGATAAGCAAAGAACAAGGAGAAGAGATTTCCTGCTTTGCATACGGTTCTCCAGTTTTCTGTGTTTGTTCCGGCATCCTTGCTGATGTAGCCTTTCTGATACCAGTCATGCAGCATAGTTGCAGTCTCCTTGTACCAGTCGCTTGCAAAGTAGTTTTCTACGGTTGTGCTGTTGGTCTGATCCATCAGAGCGCCCGTGTTGGCATCGCCAAGTCCATCAGCGCGGGACAGACGGCTCAGAGGCGTATCACTGTTGTTGCTGGAGAACAGCATTGTCATATCAGGCTCGCCTGCCTGTACGGTCTCAAATACTTTCTCCATATCCTTCGGCTCTTTGATTTCATCGGTATTGATATTATACTTTTCTACCAGGTCTTTTCTCATGAAGATGGCTGGAATGCTGCCTCGTTCGATCTGGTTCGGAACGCCATAGACAAACCCATCAATCTGATTTGTTTTTGCAATATCCTCGCCATAGATATCTTTCAGGTTTGTGCCGTATTTGTCAATCAGTTCAGACATATCCATGATCTGGCCGGAATGCATATACTGTACAGCTGTTGTTGCATTTGTGTACAGAAGATCGATTTTCTCATCGCCGGAAAGCATCAGCTGTAACTGCTGAGATGCGCTTGCCCACGGAAGAACAACGATATCGAGCTTTGCGTTCAGCTCCGGCTCCAGAATCTCGTTGATTTTTTCTTCGATTCTCTCTTCGTCCGGCTGTGTAGTTCCCTGCAGTACCATAGTTACGGTGTACGGCTCGCCTTTTTCCTCTGTCTTTGCTGTGCTTCCGGAAGCTGCGGTGGAACCGGAATCAGAACTGGATCCTGTGCTTCCGCATGCTGCCATGGAAAAAGCCATGGTTGCTGCAAGAATGCCTGCTAACACTTTTTTCTTCATACTTTTTCTCCTTTTCACGTATCGTGTTGTGTGACCTTTGATGGTTGTAGTATAGCAGGACTTTGGCATCCATCTCTATAACTGATTTGACTTTGAAGTATCACTCTTCTGACCTTTGTGTTCTTTTTGTGTCTTTTTTCTGTCAAAAATCTTCCACCATCTTTGCCCCTTCTGCCCCATCGAGTTCGGCCACGGTTCCATTCATGACACGGTAGACTCTCTGGCAGAGGCCGAGGACACTCGGACGGTGCGTCGTAACGATACAGGTTTTGTTGGGACGTTGACGGATGATGTTTCGAAGGACGTTTCGTTCCGTTGTGACATCCAGTGCCGAGGTGGCTTCATCGAGAAGCAGCACCGGGGCATCGCGGAGGACGGCACGGGCAATGGCAAGCCGCTGGGACTGGCCTTCGGAGAAGCCGCGGCCACGTTCCCCGACGCGGCTGTTGATGGTATCCGGCAGATGCTGGACGAAATCCCAGGCGCAGGAGATTTTGAGCGCTTCAATGATCTCCTCGTCGGTCGCATCCTCTTTTACCATGCGCATATTTTCGGCGATTGTGCCGGAAAGGATCGTATTTCCCTGCGGAACATAGGCGAAGAGATGACGCGTTTCGGCGTTCATAGGAACCGTTTTTCCGTTTGAGGCAATGATCACGGTTTCCCCCTCCTGCGGGCGGATAAGGCCGAGAATCAGGCGGATCATCGTTGTTTTTCCCTCGCCGGACGGGCCGACCAGCGCTACAATCTCGCCGGGGGCGGCCTGAAACTCCGATTTGGTGATTACTTTGTTTCCTTCTATATAGGAAAATTCTACCCCGTGCATCTGTACCCGGAAGCCATCCTTTGCCAGCGGATCAAGCGCGGCACTCTCCGGGATATGGATTTCTTTTGGCAGCTCCACGAGCTCACGGATCCGGTGCGCCGAGACGGAGCTGTTGAGGAAGGACGGAATGATCGAAATCACGTTTCCAAATGCGCCGGAAAGGTTACTCCGCTGCTGCAGGAACAGTGTCATGGTTCCATAGGTAATGTCGTGCATCCACAGACGGAACAGACAGTATCCGAATGCCGTAAACTCCACCGCACTCCCGAGAATGGACATCACAATATTGGTTTTAATCGTAAACAGATTATATTTCAGGCTGATGTCTTTGAAAAGTCCCTGCCACCAGCGCATCTTTTTACTGTAATACGGTGCGATGCCAAACGACTTGATCGTATCAAAGTTGTAGAACGCTTCTACCTCAAAGCTCATCAGATTACTGCTCATCTCGCGTACTTCTTTGCTGTATTCCCGCTGACGGCGGATCATAAACCGGGACATCAGAAGCAGAAACGGTGCGCTCAAAAAAGCAATCAGCGCCATAACCCAGTCATAATGCAGGATCACGAAGAAGGTGGCAATAAACCGATACACGGCAATGATAATCGTCGGGAGCCAGCTGATTGCGTTGCCGCTGACCGTTCCAATGTCGCCGTTAAAGCGGTTGAGTACGTCACCGTTTGCGTATTTGCTGATTTCCAGCCAGTCCGCATCGACGATTTTGTCGAAAATATCCGCCTGGATGTCGTTGTTGATCGCGATGCCAAGCTTCGTTGAAATGCGGTTGATGACGCTCTCAAATCCAAGACTGAACACGGTGCTTCCGATCATGATGCAAAGCAGCAGCGGAAGCTTCTGTATCTGGTATCCGGTAATGATATCGATCAGGTATTTTCCTGCCACGCTGCTGACAAGGCCAAGCGAAGTGCTTAAGATGCCGAGAATCGTGTAAAAAACGATCGCACCTTTATAGCGCGCACTGTAGCCAAAAATCCATTTCCAGTCATCGATGATTTCAGAGAATGTTCCGTTTTTCCATCGCTCCGACAGGATGCGGAGAGACTCAAAGGGAGCATCTTTACTTTTCTCTTTGGATTCTTCCTGCATGCGCGTCTCCTCTCTTCTTCCCGTCTGCGGTGCGGATCATATCGTATTTCTTCAGCAGTTCGACACGTCCCGCACCCACTTCAATGCTCGATTTCTGTTCTTTTTCTCCCTGCCCCAGCCATTTCAGAATCCGCTGCACGTATGCAGCCGGAAGCAGAAACGGATATCTCGCCGCATAGGGATACTTGTTTTTCATATAGGAAGCTTCCGGAACCAGCGATTTCCAGATTCCCCCCGCCGTGTGCTTTTCCGCCGTGTGCTTTTCCGCCCCGGTCTCTGCCGCATACAGGGTAATGTTTGCGCTGTGGATCCGCCCCGCGCTCGATTTTCCGAACGAACCGGCATCGAGAATATCGATCAGAAGCGCTTCGGAATCCGGATGAAGCTTCTTTACGGCACGGACTGCCCCACTTGCTTCATAGGAAAAGCCCAGATACCGCTCGCCGATATCCAGCAGATTGATGCAGAAGCACGTCATATGATACTCCTCGCACAGCTGCCAGAACATTTCCCAGTCTATTTTTCTTCCATATACACGAATCATCTGTACCATATCACAGACCTGACGGATCCCGACGCCACCGTGAAGAAAGTGCTTGAGGCTGTGACAGAGAAGATAGAAAAGATGATGCGTTTCTTCTAAGGTAAAGATGCTCTGCCCCTGCACTTCCACTTTGGATGGATGCGCGAAAACATCGGAAAATGCACGATTCAGATAACCATAGGCAGAGGATTCTGTGCTGAACAGCCTGGTATGTATTTCATAAAAGGCTCCTGTTTTCGGATGAATATAGCCCATCTCTTCCGGGATATCACCGTCTTTGATGCCATCCGGCATTGCGGCTTCTTTGTCCCGCACAAAGCCCTTCCGCATAAAATAGGCATCCACTGCTGCAAAATCCTTTTCCGGAATCAGCAGATCCTCATCCCCGGACGGGCGCAGATCCGGCTTCGGATAGAGATTCCTGCACACAATTCCTTTCATCACCAGCGGCTGCACGCCCAGATGCGCCAGTTCCTTTTCGTCGGAAAGAAACAGCGCTGTACGCGAAACCTGCTGCAAAACACTCTGCATCGCCTGCGTTTTTACCTGTCTGCGAAGCTCGTCCGAAAGCTCTGCAAATTCCGGTGCTTTGCCCACAACATCGTAGACCGCTGACAGCAGCGAATGCTGTGCCGCGAGGACAAACAGATGATTCCATTGTTTTTCTGTCAGCGCCTGAATTTCCGCCGGCGATGCTTTTTCTTCTGTCAAAAACGCACGAATCACCGCAAGGAATACGGTTTCTGTTTCTGTAATCATCTTCTTTTCCTTTCATTTTCTCTGCACGCATCATTTTTCTTTTTATCCACACCGAATAACCGGGCATATCCATGCATCAGAATCGGGCGAAGCGGGATGATGCGAATCCAGACCTGTGCAAAAAACTCCCACCAGAACGTTCCCGGTACAAGTATTTTTCCTTTTCGTTCCACTTTTGTCACCCGTGCAAAGATCTGCTTCCGTTGCACATGATGCTCGATTTCCGTCTGTGCATCCCCGATTATGTCATAACCGTCTGCATGAACGCGGCAGATCCGATGTACGACAAACTGTCCGCCCGGCCGCTCGTAAAATACGATATCACCTTTCCGAAGTTCCCGCTCCGGCGCTCGGAAGAAAATACTGTCGCGTCCATGAATCAGAAACGGCGCCATGCTGCTCCCGGAAATCACCATACGCACTTCTCTGCCCTGCTCTGCAAGTTCTTTCAGCATTCCGACATAGGCACGTGTATCCATCATTTTCATGCATGTTTCTCCCTTTTCTGAATCATGTTTTTGTGCAGTGCAGCTGCATATGTTTCACTTTCGAACGAACCGGCCCCGATCTCCTGCTCCAGCGTTTTCACCGCATCTTCTGAAATGTCGCACGCCAGATGATACACCGGAACTTTTCCAGCAAGCTGTTCGAGAAGGTCGAGACTGTGCACCAGTCCCTCCCTGTCCCAGCGGTTCATGGTGATCTGTCCGTACAGACTCGTAAATGCCTCTGCCGGACGCAGCCGCCACGCCTGATTCGTCTTTGCCTGGCTCAGCATTACAATGCATCCGACCGGGAGCTTTTTGTTTTCGCAGACTCCTGAGGTTCCGCAGACCGGCCAGCCGTTTGCTGTCCACGCTGTGCCGTCATATTCCAGCAATGCCTTATCCCCATTTACGGTACGGCTTCCCCGGTACTGTTCCCAGAGTCCCGCCTGCGTGGTTTTGCCCGTTCCCGATGGTGCAGAAAAGAGCATTGCTTTCCCCTGATACTCCGTGTATGCACAGTGCAGAATCAGGCACGGCTGCTCTGCCAGACGGCGCTCCAGGGCAATGAGGGAAAGAAAAACAACTTCATACTTTTCAACTTCTGCCAGATACCACCTGCCGACGAAAACCTCTGCACGATTTTGCGCAGTCTCACGGTAGAATGCATAAGGACGCGCTTCTCCTTTCACACCGATCCGGCGGCTCTCCAATCCTTCTTTTGTATGAAACACCTGCAGATCGACCCGATCCACAATCAGCTCTCCCTCCGCTTCCGGCAATATGTCGACGGCCGTAATGATATATGTATAATCCGCAGAATCCGTTTCCACCAAAAATTTTTCCATATCCATCGGAAGTACCAGCTCTTCCGGAAACTTCAGCCGGAAGGAAAAACTCCCTGTCTGAAATGTTTTTTCCATCAAAAACTCCTCTTTCTCCCCATGATCTTCCCTTCTCTCCGCAACGTATCACGATCCCTTTTTCCGCATTTATGATAACAAAAAAAAGAGACTCCGTCAATCTTTGGAGCCTCTTTTGTAATTAAATACGTAATTTTGTTTTCGACTGATCTGCAGCGTTTTATAGCCATGCCGGAAATACAGGATCTCCGCCGCACCGGTAATTGTCCACGAAAAGATATACAGCAGATACAGTGACGGAATGGTATGGAAATACGCGAAAATCGTGTACACCCAGATCACACGGAACACGCAGGAACCGAGAATAATGATAAAAATATTCTTCCACAGCGAGCCTTCATCGTTGTATTGCAGAATGAAAATCTGCTGATTGCGTTGATATACTCCTGGGATACTTCGCGGTTTGGAATGGATACGTTTTCTTTTTCGTTATCGTATGTCAGATCTTTCTCCAAATCGTCTCGGACGGCTCACGCACAGATATCGCTGGAGTGTCCGCACGCAGCGATTTGTTTTTTCTTCCAGGGTTCAAATAGCTTCCCATACTGTCCGTACCTCCGTTTCAAATTCTTTCTCTATCTTATCACGAAACCTCCTTTTCATCTATACTAAAAGTAAACATCGCAAAATTCGTTTTTGAGCAGATTACATTCCCATCTTTTTCCAGTTTTTACTTGACTTTTCCTAGTTCTTCTTTTATAATCTTTTTGTAATGATAAATGTAATTTATTTCTGTGAACATTCTACCTATTTTTCTTGCTGACTGCAGAAATACTTTCTGCCTGAAAAGGCACAGCATTTTGCAAGAGGGGAGTTTGTGATGGAACCGATTGCTTCTCCGACCCGGTCGGATTTGTTACAAAAGATAAATGAAAAAAAATATCGTGTCAATTCCGATTATCTGCTGCGTGAAATTGCAGGGGAATATGCGATTATTCCCGTTGGGACTGCCTGTCAGATTTCGAATGCAGTGATGGTTCCAAACGATACCGCTGCATTTCTCTGGAATGCTTTTCAGCAGCCACGTACCATTTCGGAAGTCGTTGCACAGGCGTTAGAGGAATATGAGGCTGCGGAAGATACGATTCAAAATTCTGCTTTAAATTTTGTGCATGATACTTTAAGGTATGCATTATTAGGGGAGGTTATATCGTTATGAAGAAAGAGTGGATGGAACCTGTTGTTGAGGTTCAGGAATTTGCTGCAAATGAATATGTGGCGGCCTGCGGGGATAGCGGGAAAGTTTATAAATTTGTCTGCGATGCTGGACAATACGGTCATAATTATAATGTTTATTATTATGATGGATCTTGGCAAAAAAAATATATCGCAAAAGAAGGCTCATGGGGAGGCTGGGGCTCTCAAGCTCAATTTTCTGGATATCATCCTTGTAACAAGACTCATGAAGCGGAATCTGATAGTGGATTTATCAGTGGTTTTATAGATGACCAGTCTACCCGCGATGATGAAGCAACCCCCGTTGTCATCTGGACCGAAAATGGTACAAACGTTCATTGTACTACCAGATTAGACATCAATACTTGGGAAACCGCCAAATCCTGATTTTTCCACTAAATAATAATTTTTCAAACCACAGCAAAAGGATCGAACCCACTCGTTTCGATCCTTTACTATACCTATTAATAATTGGTTCATCAAACCACTTTTTTCGGAGGAACCTTTATGAACTACATGGACGACGCTTCCACCTTCGAGCGTTCTTTTCTCCAGAAAGCGCGCCAGCAGCACATTCCTATTACCGGCGCGCTTGAACTTCTGCCACTCTGCAATATGAACTGCGACATGTGTTATGTCCGTCTGTCCCGTTCAGAAATGGAATGTCAGGGACAACTCCGCACAGTTGATGAATGGATTCTGCTTGCACAGCAGATGCAAAAAGCCGGTACACTTTTTCTTCTTCTGACCGGCGGTGAACCACTTCTCTTTCCTGATTTCAAAACACTATATCTTGAGCTTCGAAACATGGGCATGATTCTTACCATCAACACCAATGGAACCCTGCTGGGCGAATCCTGGGCTGATTTTTTTGCTAAGTACAGGCCGCGCCGCATTAACATCACGCTCTACGGTGCCGATGCCGCTTCCTATAACCGTCTCTGCCATTACCCCCAGGGCTTTGATCAGACCGTCCGCGCCATCCGTCTGCTCCGCGAACGAAACGTTGATGTCAAAATCAGCTGTAGCGTCACTAAAAAGAACGCGCATGATTTTCCAAAAATCTTTGTTCTCGGAGAAAAGCTTGGAGTCCCCGTTCATGCCGATCACTATATGATGCCCGCCGTCCGGGAACGCTCCCTTCCTTTTGATGCTCAGGTCCGCCTGAACCCGGAAGACGCCGCTGCGCTTGCCCTGCAGACACTGAAACTGCAGCTGACCAGCGATATTTTCCGGCAGTACGTTCATGAATCCATCCACCGCGTCAACAATCCGTCTTTTCCACGGGGCAATGGTCATATCTCCTGTCTTGCCGGAAACTGCTCCTTCTTCATCAACTGGCAGGGCTTTCTTTTCCCCTGTGTGATGTTATCCGAAATCTCCGCCCCTGTTTTTGATCTTGGATTTATTTCCGCCTGGGAAAAAGTTTCCGCCGCTGCACAGAAGATTTCCCTAAGTTCCCAATGCTGTCAATGCCGTTTGCAACCGATATGCCGCACCTGCGTCGCAGCCGCGTTTTTAGAAACCAGTTCTTATCGGGGAATGCCTGGTTATCTCTGCCGCTATTCCGAGCATTACTATCACCTGCTGCTGGCAGAAGAAGCTTCTTTTTCCTCCATCGCCTTATAGTCTTTACATATGCTGAAAACGCCGGACAGATTTTTCTCTGCCCGGCATTTTCTATCTTCATGTTTATGATTCAAGCAGCTGCAATACCGCATCCAGCATAACTGTCTCACCTTTTTCCAGTTTTACCGCTTGACGCATCTCTCCATACACAACTTCCCCTTCATACGCCTGATCCGCCGTAACCGCACACCGTGTCAGTTTTCCATTCTCCCACGCAAGTGCAATCGATGCATTTCCAACCAGCCGCAGGCCTTTCACTTCTCCATGATCCCACGCCTTCGGCAGCGCCGGAAGGAGAATGATTTTGTGTTCTCTGCTCTGCGCCATCGCGCGCTCCAGCTTTTCGGTAATCTTCTCTGCCTCTTCGATCACCAGAGTATGACCCATGGTATACACACGGCCGCCCGTTGCTTTTGCCGACAGGCACATGGCAAATTCCAGGGCATTTTTTCCTAGGTTTCCGCTCAGATAAATCGTGTGATCGTTGACCTTTCCTGTACGGTCAAAATATTTTGCACGGTTCAGCATCCCCTCAACCGACACTTTTCCCTTCGGTGCACGAAAATGCAGCACCATACAGTCCGCCGGTCTGGAAATGAAGCAGGTTCGGCAGATTTCCAGCGATCATCGCACCAAGCCGTCCATTCTGTCACCAAAAGAGGGAGGCAGACGATTCCACCTCCCTCTTCGTTTTTCAATTTCTATCTAATACTTAATACTCGACGTTCTCTTCATTTCCTTCTTTTCTGACCGTCAGAATCTCTGTCTCACGTCCTGTCAGCGCGCGGCTTCTTTCGCCCGGCTGCTGTCCGCCGATGGAGATTTCATACTCGCCCGGCCGTACGACACATCCGCCGTCCTCTGTGATAACAGCAAAATCTCTTGCATGCAGTGTCACAGAAACCTCTTTTTCTTCTCCTGCCTGCAGTTCCACGCACGCGATGCCTTTTAACTGGAAGCCTGGCTCACCCGGCTGTGCGTTTTTGTATTTCACATAAACCTCTACGCTCTCATGCAGCGGATATGCACTCTCATTCTTCACCTTCGTGCACACGTTCACATCGTCGAGCACCGCGCTCGTCTCCTGCTCCGTTTTTGCGCCGCTGTAGGAAATTGTTCCATACGTCAGTCCATATCCAAATGGATACAGAATATTTTTATCAGTATAGCGGTAAGTTCGTCCTGCCATGCTGTAATCGGTGAACTCCGGCAGATTTTCTGTTCCCTGATAGAAAGTCACCGGCAGTTTTCCGTTCGGTGCATAATCGCCGAACAGCGCCTCTGCCACGGCTTTTCCGCCGCGCGCACCCGGATACCAGCTGTCAAGAATAGCCGGTACATGCTCCTCGGCCCAGGACAGGTCGATGGCACTTCCTGCCGAGAGAACGAGGACTACCGGTTTTCCAACCGCTGTGATTGTCTCAAGCAGTTCCTCCTGTAAGCCCGGCAGATTGAGACCCAGCTTATCGCCGCTCGCGTATTCGTTTCCGGCATCGCCTTCCTCGCCCTCAACAGTTGCATCAAGTCCAAGGCACAGAACGACAACGTCTGCGTGCTCAGCGGCAATGACAGCCTCTTTGAAACGGTCTTTGTCCTCGCCGAGTCCTTCGACTTTATTTTTATACAGATGGCAGCCCTCTGCGTATGTCACTCTCACATCATCACCGACATACTGCTGAATTCCTTCCAGCGGTGTGATGTATCTGGACGATGTTCCCTGATAGTTTCCAACCAGCGCTGCTCTCGAGTTCGCGTTCGGTCCGATCACGGCGATACTGCGGATCTTCTTCACATCGAGCGGCAGCATGTTGTTTTCATTTTTCAGCAGAACCATACTTCTTCTCGCTGCCTCGACGGACAGATCAACATGCTCCTTGCACTCGACTAGATCGTAGGACAGATCTTCGTACGGTGACGGATAGTCTTTCATCATACCGAGGCGGATGCGGATTTCCATCAGACGCTCAACTGCCGCGGTGATTGCCTCTTCGGATACCAGGCCATCCTCGTATGCTTTCGGCAGATGCAGGAAAGCAACGCCGCAGTTCAGGTCACAGCCGTTGTTGACGGCACGCGCTGCGGACTCCTCTACATTTTTGGTCACTCTGTGGTGCTCATGGAAATCTATGATTGCCCAGCAGTCGGAGACAACATGGCCTTCAAAGCCGAACTCATCGCGCAGGATGTCCTTTAACAATGTCTTGCTTCCGCATGCCGGTTCACCGTTGACACGGTTATACGCGCCCATGACTGCCTCGACTTTTGCATCCCTGACACAGCGTTTGAAGGCATACAGATAGGTGTCATACAGATCATGTTTGCTGACTCTTGCGTCAAACTCATGGCGGATCGCCTCTGGGCCGCTGTGGACGGCGAAATGTTTGGCACACGCCGCTGCCTTCGGGTGATCCGGGTCCGGTCCCTGTAATCCGCGGATGTAGGCGCATCCGAGCTCACCAGTCAGATACGGGTCCTCACCATATGTCTCATGGCCGCGGCCCCATCTCGGATCACGGAAAATGTTGACGTTCGGTGCCCAGAAGGTCAGGCCTTTGTAGATGCCGCGGTCGCCTTTTCTTGAAAACTCGTTGAATTTTGCACGTCCCTCGGTAGAAACAACATCACCGATCTCCTGCAGCAGCTCTTTATCAAACGTTGCTGCAAGGCCAATAGCCTGCGGAAATACCGTTGCCACACCAGCTCTTGCCACGCCGTGCAGCGCTTCATTCCACCAGTTGTATGCCGGAATGCCAAGACGCTCGATCGCCGGTGACTGATAGACCATCTGGCTCATTTTTTCTTCCAGCGTCATCTGGGAAACCAGCTGTTTTGCATACTCTCTCGTCTCTTTACTCATAGGTAAAATCCTCCCGAAATTTGTTGCCTCTATTATATCGCCGCGTTTCCCGTTCGGCTAGTCAAGTATTGCTCTTTGCTTCTCATTTTATGCGATTTTTGCGAACGACACCGGGGAACATACGAGGAAATCGTGTATGCGTAACCATCCGATATACACGCAGAAACTCCCGGCAGAATTTCTCGTATAAGATCTTCCGTCGGGAGTTTCCCTTATCTATTCCTGTGAAATTTTATTTCTGATACTCTTCCTCGATATTTTTTACCGCACGGAGCTTGTTCGCGTATTCCAGAATCTCTTCTTTGGAATATTTCTGTTTCCGGCACCAGGTGAGGATTTCTTCTTTTACTTCCTCCGGCATCTTGTTGTTCATGCGCAGACAGTCACAGAAGGTTCTCTTCGGAGAATAATATTTGTAGGAACCAAACTCTGTCTTTTTCTCACAGATTTCGCCCGGGACATCGGCATTCTGGAAATAAAAACGTCTGATTTCAAAATTTTCCAGATCCATTTTTTTTCGGTCTGTCCGTGCTGTTGCAACTGCAATCGTAGCCGGCTCTTCTTTCAGCATTCCGGCAAGCCATGCAGCACTGTCCATGCAGATGACTGCGCGTGGGTTTACTTTCGCAATTTCGATATATTGATAGTCTTCCGGTTTTTCATAACCACAGTCCTTGCACCAGTACCAGCCGCGTGCAAATCGTTCCAGACTTCCTTCCTCTTCCATTTCTGCCAGCTGCAGTACAGTCACCTGATGATCTCTGAGGTCTGCGAAGCTCATATATCCATGATGTTCTTTAAATAACGTCGTGATCTTCTGGTATGTTTTAAAAAGCATATTTTCTTTCCCCTTTCAGGATGTGATACATGTTTTTTCATCTATAGGCGTTTGCACATATAATATTCCAATTTTCATGGAATGGCAAGCACTAATTTGCAAAAACCATGTTTTTTCTCTGTTTTTTTCTTATTAGCTGCTGCTAACATATTTCTCTTTTTATCACTTATAAGTATACCTTTTTTACCTGAAATATGCAACCTGCTGATCCGCTTTTTCTGTTCTCATACCAGCAGAAAAAGACCGGATTTTTTACTTCTCATCCGGTCTTTTTCTCTTTCATTCTATCTTTTAACGTTTACCGTAAAACCTTTTTCACTCTGCCGCTTCCAGAATTTCTTTTAATGCTTTGATATAAAGTTTACACTCCTCCATCGTTCCCACGCTGACACGGCTCATCTCAAATGCGCCGATACGGATGCCCTTTTCCATCAGCTGTTCCTGAATCCAGGCCGGATCTTTTCCGGTATCGAAGTAGATGAAATTCGACTGGGACGGATAAACCCTGCAGCCAAGCGCTGCCATCTCTTTTTCCAGATACTCTCTTCCCTCCACGATTTTTGCTTTCTGCTCCTGATAATATTCCTGGTCTGCCAGGCCTGCCACTGCCGCTTTCTGGGCACAGACATTCAGGTTCCAGGAAGCGGAACATTTCCGCATGATTCCAATCATCTCTTCGGAGCCCAGCGCATAGCCGACACGAAGGCCTGCCATCGCATAATATTTGGAAAAGGTGCGGAGAACCAGAATCGGTTTTTCCGGATGTGCTTTCATATAATCAACCATACTGCAGCAGTCCGGCTCGGTGGCAAACTCCATGTATGCCTCATCCATCACCAGCAGCACGTCCTCCGGAATGGTATCTGCGAATGCTTCCAGCTCCCCGATCGGCACATACGTTCCGGTCGGGTTATTCGGATTGCAGATCACCACGATTTTTGTTTTTTCACCGATTTTTTCTTTCATGGCAGGGAGATTAAATTTCTGCTCCTCGGTTACCGGTGCGGAGACCGGCACACCGCCATTTAAATACGCCATGTCGGCAAATGCCCCGTAGGTCGGCGCGGAAAACAGCACCTCATCTCCATCGTCCAGAAAGGTCAGTCCGATCATATCGATCATCGCACTCGATCCGGCGCCTGTCAGTACATTTTCTGCTTTTAATCCGTACTGCTCCGCTACCTTCTGTTTCAGCAGTACTGCCGCAAAATCAGGATAAAAATGGCTTCCCGCCATAGAGTCCTCCAGTGCCGCCACTGCCTTCGGTGACATTCCATAATTGTTTTCATTTAATCCCATATGGATCAGTTTTGAGGTGTCCTTCGCAAATGCCTTCTGGCGTCTGCTCGGCGGCATGCTCTGTAATGCGTGGCTGATGATTTTATTTACTTCCATATCCATTTCCTCCTGTTTTCTTTTTCAATCGGATATTCACAAGCCGCTTTCACCGCTTGCTTGATTCGGTTAAATTTCAAAGGGGCAGCCAACGATTTGTTCTGGCTGCCCCTTCGCAATGTGTTGTAATCTCTGTTCTGTTTTTTTGTTTTATGCCGTTATAATGCTTCCTCACCGTGCTGTCCGGTACGGATCCGGATGACATCTGCTACTTTCTCGACGAAAATTTTTCCGTCTCCGATATTTCCGGTGCACAGCTTCTTTTCCAGAAAGCCTTTCAGCACTTCTATGGTCTTGTCGTCGCCCACCGTCTCGAATTTGCATTTCATCAGCACATTCGGACCGCTCATGGTTCCGCGGTACATCACACGGTAGCCCTTCTGGTTTCCGTATCCCGTGATGTCGGTTTCCATCGCGCCGTATACGGCACACGATTCCATAATGTCGATGACCTCCTCGCGGTTTGCGGGTTTGACAATGACTGTCAGTTTCTTCATATTTTACACCACCTTATTTGTCATTGTGGAAGTGGAAGTTTGCATAAGCGCTGCATCCATGCTCGTGCATATCCAGTCCGTCAATCTCTTCTTTCTCTGTTACACGAAGGCCGATGGTCTTTTTCAGAATAAAGAACAGGAGAAAAGCAAGCACCAGGGTGTAAGCTGCAACTGCTACAAAGCCGATCAGCTGGGTCAGGAAATTGCATCCCTCGCCGAAAATACCGGTGAACAGGGTTCCAAGTGCTCCGCAGACACCGTGTACGCTGATTGCGCCAACCGGGTCATCGATTTTTACGACTTTATCAAAGAACTCAACCGCAAAGACAACGACCACACCTGCGACTGCTCCAATGATAATGGCTTCATAATCGTTTACCACATCGCAGCTTGCCGTGATGGCTACGAGTCCGGCAAGTGCGCCGTTCATGGTCATACTGATATCTGGTTTTCCATACCGTACCCAGGTAACAATCAGGGTAACAAGGGTTGCGGCTGCGGCTGCGAGGTTGGTGGTCATGGCAATATCGCCGAGGTTGTAAGTTGCTGCTGTCGTAGATCCACAGTTAAATCCAAACCAGCAGAACCACAGGATGAAGACACCGAGCGCACCAAGCGGAAGGTTGTGTCCCGGAATCGCAATCGGTTTTCCTTCTTTTGTATATTTTCCAATACGAGGGCCGACCATCTTTGCGCCGGCAAGGGCACAGAGGCCGCCGACCATGTGAACTGCTGTGGATCCTGCGAAATCATGGAAGCCGATCTGGCTTAACCATCCGCCGCCCCAGATCCAGTGTCCGGTGATCGGGTAAATGAAAATGCTGATTGCTGCGGAATAAATCAGGTAAGAGATAAATTTTGTTCTCTCTGCCATAGCTCCAGATACGATCGTTGCAGATGTTGCGCAGAATACGGTCTGAAAAATCATAAAGACTCCGATCGGCAGTCCGTTGAACATGCCGTCTGCATCGGCCAGTGATTTCGGGTTAAAGAAACCAGATGTTCCGATAAATGCATTGCTGCCTCCAAACATCAGTGCAAATCCGACAATAAAGAAGAAAAGCGATCCGAGCACGAAATCCATCATGTTCTTCATCAGAATGTTTCCTGAGTTTTTCGCTCTTGTGAATCCTGTCTCTACCATGGCAAATCCGGCCTGCATAAAGTACACCAGAAAGGCTCCGACCATGGTCCATACGATGTTCAGTAATACCTGTGTGTTTTCCATAATAATGTCCTCCTCATCCTTACCTGAAATGCTTTAAAGAGCCTGTTCTCCGCGCTCGCCGGTTCGGATACGCACCGCATCCTCTACGTCGTATACGAAAATTTTTCCATCGCCATAGCTTCCGGTTGCCAGGTTCTTCACGATAAAGTCAACGATTTTTGCCACCTTCTCATCCTCTACCACGGTTTCCACCTTGATTTTCGGAAGCATTTTTGCCACGATTTCTGCTCCGCGGTACATCTGACGATATCCTTTCTGGTTACCATATCCAAGGATGTTGGTAATCATCATACCGTTTGCCTTCTGCTCCTCGAGAAGTGTCTCCAGGCTTTCGAGGCTCTCCGGACGAATTACAATTTCCAGCTTTTTCATGTCTTTCCCTCCCTTTGCTCCTGTACTCCCGGAATCTTTCTGTACCTGATTCTATGAGAGTAACTTTCTTTCTATAGAAATCTGTATAAAACAGTTTTTCTAACAAGATTAATTAATTACGCTGGTCGGCATTCCTTCCAGATAAGACCGGAAGTTTTTGACCGCCAGGTCTACCGCCCGGAGTCTTGCTGCTTTTGGCTGCCAGGCGATGTGCGATGTGATAAAGGTGTACGGCGACTGCATCAGCGGAATCTGATACTGCGGCGGCTCATTCGCAACTACATCGAGTCCTGCCATGTAAACCTTTCGTGATTCGAGTGCCTCAAGAAGTGCGTCCTCATCGATGATGATTCCCCTTGCGGTATTGATGATAATCACACCGTCTTTCATTTTCGCGAAGGCTTCTCGGTTCAGAAGTTTTTCGGTTTCTTTCGTATGCGGACAGTGAATTGAGATCACATCCGACCGCTCGAAAATCTCTTCCATGCTGACCTGCTCGATGCCCTCGTACTGCGGCCCCGTCTTTTTATGACGGCTGTTTGCGATGACCTTCATGCCGAAGCCTTTTGCTATTCTCGCAGTCCACAGACCGATCGCACCCAGTCCGATGATTCCCATCGTTTTCTGGTAGAGCTCGATCTGCGGTACGAACAGTTGATTGTAGGCTGCCTGCGGATCGGTTTCTTTTGCCTTCCAGTAACCCGTTTTGGTATAGTCACTCTGTATCGTGACATTGTGGCAGATGTTCATGAGCAGTGCCATCGCGTACTGGGCAATGGTGACATCGCCGTAAATGGTGTTGGTGATCGTCACACCGCGCCGCCTTGTCATCTCCACATCAAAGGCTTCAAACCCATGGCCGAGCGTTGCGATATATTTTAAATCAGGATGTTCTTCAAAAAGTTTTTCGTTGATGACACCTTTGTGAACCCAGATACCAAGCGCTACGTCGGCATCGCCGATCTGTCTGCTGTAATCCTCAAAGGTGTACCATTTCTTTTCCTGCCGGATGATACGGAATTTTCCGATCTGTGGCACGGTCCGCAGCGTTTTCTTCCATTCTGCTTCCATCTCTTCGTACGTCAGATCAATCGTTCCCGGATCTCCCTGGAAAACGACTACCTCATAACTTCCTTCTTTCATACGCCTCGCCTCCTGTTTCCTGATGTCTGTTTTTCTGATGTCTTTTCTGCTTCCTGTTTGTTATGCAGCTGTTTTCGCCGCTCGCACGACAGATTTGTTTTCCCATTTATGGCCAAGATACCGGACAATGTAGAATCCTGCGCGAACCACCCAGTCGAGTGTCTGTGCAATCCAGACACCGAGAAGTCCGACCTGAAAATGAACGCCGATAAGGTAAGCCAGTGCAATTCGTACGAACCACATCGAAAGGATGCTGACGTTCATCGTGAATTTTGCATCGCCTGCGGAACACCAATCGAAAAAATCTTTTTCAGCATCGCGCCGTCCCATCCGACCAGAAACCATTTTGTACAGTGAATTTCGTATTTTGGCTGATGCAGCAGCACGAGAATCACGATGCTGGCAAAAGCTCTGGAGATCAAAGTGGAAAGTGCAACACCTGCGACTCCCATGCCAAAACCGTAAACGAAAACCGCATTTCCGATGATGTTCAGACCGTTCATCACAATCGATGTAATCATCGAAATGTTTGAATTCCCCATCACCCGGAAGAGCGCCGCCCCGGCATTGTAAATACCAAGGAACGGGAAGGAAAGGGATGTGATGAAGAAGTATTCTGCCGCGTAGGTCATAACCTGCTCTTCCACCGATCCATAGACCAGATGGAGAATCCGGCGGTTTCCGAAAAAGGAGATGCCGCAGATGACAAGTGCGATCAGTCCGCAGATCATCACAAGCTGCTCGGCTGCGTGACAGGCGGTTTCTTTATCTCCGCTTCCGAGGAACTGTGCTCCGACAACCGAACCGCCGCTTGCCATGGATGTGAAAACCACAATCAGCAGAACGATCAGCTGGATCAGACGCTTTCGGGCAAATAAGACGTTTGTGTTTTCCATCGGATTTCCTCCTTCCCGTTTTTCTTTTTGTTTTTCTGTACTGTTTCTGATAAAAGAAAAGGCGACCCGGAAGTTTTCCTTCCAGATCGCCCCGTTGCGAACTATCACATTTTTCTGCCTGAGATCGAGAAAGCGCGGCCCGAAGTTTTTCCTTCGTACCGCGCCTTTGCGAATCCGTTTCTTATATGGAGTTTCAATTGAAAAACAGGCAGATCATTTTCTGGCTTCCTGAGAGTGTTTTCCGGGAGAAATTTAAACCTTGGAGAAAGGGAAGAAATAAAAAGACGGAGAGATTCTTTTTTCAGAACCGCTCCGTTGCGTTATCTTTATTCTATTCCATTGCTCTGCTGTTTTTCAACATAGGCACATTCTAATAAAAATTTTCTTTTTTGTCAATCCTTAAATTTTTTGACGTTTTCCAGTCTTTTACATTAGTTCTGTCAATTTTACACAATTTTTCAAATGATTTTCGTCTGTTTCTGAACATTTTTCGCACTTTCATCCGAAAGCTTTTTGTTTTCTTTTAAAATCGCGGAAAAATTTCAGGCAAATTCTGTAAAAATTCAGAGCGACCGCCGAAACTCTAAATCCAGTCAAAATCCCCGCCGGTAATCGCAAGGCTGAGAAGCGCATCCATCTTTTCCACTTCCTCTTCGCCCTCAATTTTTTGCAGCAGCACGGCAGTATCCAGAACATCCTCCAACGACTCGCCAGGCCCGATCTCATAATCTATCTCTGCCTCACAGTCCGGGCATGGAATTTTCTCCATCGTCTGCAACGATAAAAAGCGGTTGCCGCATTTTTTACATTCATAATAGCCACATGTTTTGGTTCCGTCTGGTACGTAATACATTTTTTCTGTTCTCCTTTTTCTTCCTGTATCTGATTATACCGTTCCCCGTGAAACAAAGCAATTGGAAATATTTCCGTGGACATAATTTAAGCCCGATCGATTCTTTTTTCTCTCGACCGGGCTTTTAATGAATTTCCAGTAATTTCATTTTATACACCTACTGCTTTCATTGAATTCGGGGTATTTCGTTATGTTCCTTTTGGACCGTACCTCCTGAATTTTTTTGTTTTTATTTTTTCCCTATGGGCCTCTGCCTTTCATTGGAATCATCTCCTTTAGGTTCTATATGTAAACTCTTCAGAGATTTTTTTGATGTTCAGATTAACTATGCCATTGGACTGTACCTCTTACTTTCTTAGATTTCGTTTTGATGTTTCTTTTTCGTCTTGATGTTTCTTTCTTGTTTTTATTTTTGTTCTCTTTTCTTTTGTTGATCTTATATTAACTCATCTTATCTGTTTTGTCAATACTTTCTTTTAATTTATTTTGTATTTTATTATTTTCAGAATATTGTGACATTAAAATCGAAAGATCAGAAACCTGATGCAGTCTCACTTACAAAGAGGCGGCCGCAGGCTTTCGCAAAATTCAACCCCCGGCTTTTTTTGACCCACCGCAGGGCGATCCTGCTCCCTCCGGAACTCCACAGAATCTTCTTTCCAAAAGAGGAGAACGAAAGACTCCGCTGTCTTTGCCTTTCGCAAAGTCCAGCGGAGCATTTTTCCCATATTCTTTCTTCTCTTCTTAATTTCTTATTTGCAGAGTTCTTCGGCCAGTGCCTCGATCTCTTTTACGTTCTCTTCCTTCACAGCGGACATTACTTTTACATTATTCTCTGTCCAGGTGATATTTTTGCTCTTTTCAAACATACCTTTCATCACTTTCGCTGCGGTCGGTGCCCAGCTTCCGTTTTCGATCAGACCGATGGTGCGGTTCTGGAAGCTGCGCTCTGTCAGGCGGTTGATGAAATCCTGCATGAACGGGTAAATTCCTGCATTGTAGGTCAGCGTTGCGAGAACCAGCTTACTGTAACGGAAAGCATCCGCTACGGCAGCGGACATATCGTCTCTTGCCAGATCGTAAACAACGACATTCGGACAGCCTTTTTCTTTCAGCTTATCTGCAAGCAATTCGGCAGCTTTTTTTGTATTGCCGTAAACAGAAGTATAGGCAACCACAACGCCCTCTTCTTCCGGACGATAAGAAGACCAGATATCGTATTTTTCAATGTAGTGGCCAAGATTTTCCGTCAGAACCGGACCGTGCAGGGAACAGATTTTCCGGATGTCCAGCGTACCTGCTACTTTCAGGAGCTTCTGTACCTGCAAACCGTATTTTCCGACAATACCGATAAAATAACGGCGTGCTTCGTCATCCCATGGTTCCTCGCGGTCGAGTGCACCGAATTTTCCAAAACCGTCTGCTGCGAACAGAACCTTGTCCGTGCTGTCGTATGTAACCATAACCTCCGGCCAGTGTACCATCGGAGCGAACACGAAGGTCAGAACGTGTTTTCCGAGCGTAAGGGACTCACCGTCCTTTACTTCCAGTTTCCTTCCGGCGAGATCCATCTTTGGGAAAAAGTTTTTCATCATGGCAAAGGTTTTTGTGTTTGCAACAACGGTTGCTTCCGGATATGCTTTTACGAAGTTTTCAATATTCGCAGAGTGATCCGGCTCCATATGCTGTACGATCAGGTAATCCGGTTTTCTGCCATCCAGTGCTTTCGCAACATTTGCCAGCCATTCATCCGCAAAGTTTGCATCTACGGTATCCATAACTGCCGTTTTTTCATCGAGAATTACGTAAGAATTATATGCCATGCCGTTCGGCACTTTGTACTGACCTTCAAACAGGTCTACCTGATGATCGTTGACTCCCGCGTAGATAATATCCTCTGTAATTTTCATAAAAATCCATATCCTTTCCATCTTGTTTTTTCCTGCCCGGAACCTGCTCCGAACCGTATATTTTTATATTATCCTATGATGGAGGAAAAAGCAAGGAAAAAGCAAGTAAAAATAGTAAAGATTACTATTTTTACTTGCTTTTCTCCGTTCACACACACGATATCCCTTTTCCACAGCTTGCAAATCATCACAATACTTCTATTTTACAGGCATGTTCTTTTGTTTCTTTATCATAACTGATTCCAACCGCCAGTCGCAAAAGCAAGTGCAGAAAGATTCCGAGCGTACATGCTGATACTATGAGTATAGTCTTTTTCTGTGGGAGGCGCAAGAATGGAATCCCGTTTCTCACTTCTTATTTATTTTCCGGGAAAACAATCTCTTTCTCTGGTACGCCTTCTGATTTGATGACGTAGCCGTCAACATCATCAAAATGAATCTTGTACTGATATTCGCTTTCACGTCCCTCTTTTGCGTCATCGGCATCAGCGTAATAGGTAAGGCGAATTTCGAAAGTATTTTTGTTTCCTTCGCGCCAGGACTCATCGCCGATCAGCCAGTCGTTTTCGAGGTTTTTGTTTCTTTTCAGCAGCACCTCGGCGTACTGCTGTGCGCCCCTCCAGATTCCTGTGTTTTTGTACCGGTTCTGCATGGTGTTCTGATACTGCCACAGTGTTACAAACATGATCGTCGCCATAATTGCCGTGAAAAGAACGGTTTTGTATTTCTTTTCTTTTTTCTGTCTCTGCCGGCGGATACACCGAATGGTTCCGATCATCATCATTACCAGAACAAACAGATACCACAGGGTCCAGAAGATCTGCTCTTTTCGTTCAAGACCGCCGGGAATGAATTCTGCCAGCTGATCGCCCCAGACGAAATTTACCAGGGATGCCAGAATGCCGATAGACAGAATGGATGCTGCCCCATAGACTTTCCGGCTTTCTTCATCATCGAGGTTCTGGAAGAAATACCACAGCGATACAAACGCTGCTGCCACCAGACCGCCTAGAATCAGGCCGCCGCCCACGTTTACGATCTTTGCCGCCCACGCTGCCGCTGCCACACCGATCACCAGAAATCCCGCGATCACGTTTGCGTTCCGGTCCTGTTTTTTCTGCTGCCTTGAAATGTCACCTGCGTTCTGCAGCATTTCGGCCACCTCCTTCTGAGTATACTGAATTTCCGGCGCCGCCTCTTCCTTCGCCTTCTCCTGCCGTTCGGAGCGCATCAGTTCCAGCACAGAAATCCCAAGTGCCTGAGCCAGCGGCTCAATCGTCTGGATATCGGGAAAGCCAAGTCCCGTTTCCCTTAGTTAAAGATATTGTTGGGTATCTCAAGATGTGTCATTCGATTTTGCCGATAAAGCGGTAGAAGATTTCCACTTCCTGTTCCCGGCTTCCGTCCTCACTTTTGACCGCTTCATGGACAAGGATTTTTTCAATCAGCGTATTCAGAAGTTCAGCCGTCAATTCTGTGGGATTGACATACTGTTTCATCAGACCTATCCACTTTTCAGCGTCAACCGCTGTCTGGGCGGCGACCTCCATCGCTTCGTGAAGCCGTTCAATTTTTGCGTCCAATTCTCGCTGTTCGCCCTGATACTTTTCGGACAGCATATTGAAATTGTATTCTGTAATGCGTCCGGCAGACCAGTCCTCATACATTTTTGCAAACAGGGTGTCTACTTCTGCTTTGCGCTTTTCCGCCTTTTTCAGTTCGGCTGTCTGCCGCTTCCTTGCAGTATTGCGTTCCTTGTCGCTGGCGTTAAGTAGCCGTTTCAGAAGTTTGTCCCCATCCTGCTGTACCAGCACAGACCAGTATTGCAGACGGGAAAGGACATAGGCGTAAAGCACATCATAGCGGATATAGTGCATGGAACACTGGTGCAATCCTTGCCCGTACTTGCTACAATGGTAGTGGGCATAGTGATTTTTGTTCTGGCTGTTCATACCATAGGCCAGCGACCAGCCGCAGTCCGCACATTTTACCAGCCCGGAAAATATCTGTGTTGTGCCGTTCTTCTGCCGTCTGCGCCTGTTGCAAATCTGCTCCTGTACTTGACGGAACACATCTTCGGAAATAATCGCTTCGTGGGTGTTCTCCACACGATACCATTCCTCTTTTGGCTTGCGTACTTTCTTCTTGTTTTTGAATGAAATATTGGTCTGCTTATTGTGGACGCTGTGTCCGATATAGGTTTCCTCTTTCAGAATACTTTTCACCTGCGCTATCGTCCACGCATAGGCTTTTTCCTCCGGCGCTCCGGCATAGATATTTGCGAAAGTGCCGTATCTCTGGAAATTCAGCCAGCCGGGAGTAGGTACTTTTTCTTCGACCAAAATCCGTGTAATGCTGGCGGCTCCCCGGCCATGAACGGCAAGGTCAAAAATCTTTTCGATAATCCACCTTGTTTCCGGGTCAATCAGAAGATGGCCTTTCTTATCCGGGTCTTTGACATAGCCAAGCGGAGCATAGGCTCCATAGTGTGCGCCATTTGCGAACCGTGTCCGCATGGCCGCCTTTACCTTTTTGCTGGTCTGGCGGGCGTGCATTTCATTCAAAATGTTGAGGAATGGGGCAAGCTCATTCTCTCCGTTGATGGTGTCCACATTGTCATTGACAGCGATATAGCGGACGCCTTTGCTGGGAAAGTAGATTTCCGTGTACTGGCCGGTCAGAATGTAGTTTCTGCCTAAGCGGGATAAATCCTTCGTAACAACGCAGTTGATTTTCCCGTCCTCAATGTCATCAATCATTCTCTGAAAATCCGGCCTGTCAAAGTTCGTTCCAGACCATCCATCGTCGATATATTCATCTATGACATTCAGGCCATGCTCGGCGGCATATTGCCGGAGCATCATGCGTTGTGTCTGAATACTCCCGCTTTCTCCTTGCAGTTCATCGTCCCGGCTCAATCTCATATAAAGCGCCGTGTTGTAAATCGTAGTATTGTAAGGTTGTTTCACCGTTAAAAATCCTCCTTCTAAAGAAACAACCCACGCTTACAATACTTTTGCTCTATGGCAATTATATCATAAGCGTGGGCGTGTTATCAATGATGGGCTATCAGGTTGAAGCGGCTTTTTCTGCGGTATGCCGCACCACATCTACAATCAGATCACCGAGGGGCTTCCCGCCTGCGGCGAAGTGTTCGGAGATTTTTATACGGTTGTTCCCACATACAAAATACTGCGTGCCGTTCTCTGCTTGTATGACCTGCCCTGTCCGGGGTGTAAAAATATCGCTTTCGCTTTTTGCCATCCAGTGTCCTCCATATTCAGTTTTCAAGGTACAATGCCGCACAGGAGCGGCGAAAATTTCTGCTTATACTATCACCTTTCCTTTACCGTGTGCCGCTGCTGCCGTTTCAGTTCCGCCAGTATATCCGGCGGGATACGGTCAACCAGCCGCTGTAAATTGTCCAGTTCGCTTTTCAGCTTTGCCCGTTCCATCGTATCTTTCATCTTGCCTTTTTCACTGGCCTTTGCCCTTGCTTCCAACTTCTCATTCTCCGCCAACAGGTCATTGATTGTGACCTTGTACTTTTTCAACTGCCCGGAGAAGTTCTCCATCTGCGGGAACCACTTTTTCAGCATGGAGAGGGCTTCCTCTTTTTTCTTTCCGGCGTTCAGTGGGTTAATGCCGTCAAGGGCGGCTTCAATGGCTCTGGCCTGTTTGGAGAGGGAAACCGCCTGTTTGAAAATCCGGGTGGGGATATGCTTCCGGCCTGTCTTGCTGGCACTTTCCCCACGCTCCAAGTCAGGATATTTCTCCACCATATAGGCGTGAAAATCGTCCTGCCACTTCGTCAGGTTTGCCCGGTTGCCGATAATCTCCTTTGCGCACAGGCGGTTGTCCTTTGTCAGCGGAACAAAGGTCAAATGCAGGTGGGGCGTTTTCTCATCCATGTGTACCACCGCCGACACGATATTTTCCCGTCCTACCCGGCCAATGAGGAAATCTGCCGCCCTTTGGAAGAACGCCTGTATCTCCTTTGGGGATTTCCCCTTGAAAAACTCCGGGCTGGCGGTTATCAGCGTATCGACAAACCGTGTGCTGTCTTTCCTTGTCCGGCATCCGGCCTGCTCGATACGGCTCTGAATGAAGTGGTAATAGCGTCCCTCCGGCTTGACGATATGGAAGTTGTATTTGCTCCGGCTTGTGTTAATGTCGGGATTGCTGGTATACTGTTCTTTCTGTCTTTCGTGATGGGCTTCCAGCGGCCTTGCCGGGTTGCCCTTGTGCTTCTCAAACCGCAAAATTGCGTGTTGTGCCATTCTGCTCCTTTCCCCATTCCTTTCCTATCCGGGGTTTTCTACAGGGAAAATCCCGCCGGAATTATCTCTGATACGATAAGAATGGAATGGATATAAATCAGTCATTTTAATCTTTGTATTTCTATATACCGTCCGGTTTTCATACTTCAGGAGGGCGGTTTCCGTACTTCATGGGTACGGTTTTCAGTCCCCCGGCGTACCAGAACCGGATTTCTTGAAGTCGGTGTTTGGAACCGCTTCATAGGATTTTGGGAAAATGCGGTTGGGTTTTCCACAGCCCTGCTTCTGGATTTCCACCAGTCCGGCGTATTGCAGTTCCCGCAGGGTGTTCACCGCTTTCTGCCGCCCACAATGGAGCAGGTCAACCACTTCGCAGATAGGGTAATACAGGAAAATCCGTCCGCAGTCATCCGCCCACCCATTCTTGCGGGACAACTCTGTCCGGCGCAGGATAAAGGCGTACAGAACCTTTGCCTCGTTGGACAGGGGCCTGAATGTGGGGGCTTCAAAGAGGAAATTCGGGAGCCGGGTGAAGCTGAACGCCTTTTCCGGCTGATGGATATAGATGGTGTTTGTCATAGTGCGTTTTGTGGACGGTTAGAAGCCCATTTTTCAGGGCGGACGATACTTTATACCACCTGCCCCGGTTTGGGGCTTGCGGAGCCTGATAAATCAAGGCTTTTTTCGCTCCTAACTGTCCACAGCAGACCTCCTTTTCCGTTCACTTTCTGTTTTCTGCCGCCTGTGAACTCTGACGGCACAGCCGGGGCAGTATTTTGCCCGGTTGGATTTGGGGACGAACACGCCGCCGCAGACCGCACAGCATTTCAAGTCCTTATCCCGGAAAATCTCCGCTTCCAGCGTTCCGTCCAGCGGCAAGACCGCCCAGCGGAACCACTTACAGCAGACCGAGAAAGAAACCGTCTGCGGGCAGGTGCAGGTGTCCCCATCGTCAAGGACAATGCAGTTGCCGTCCTCACAACAACAGCACTCCCGGCGTATCAGGCTGGCCGCCTGTTTCCTCTGCGCCGGTGTCATGCGGTAAAGGGAACCGTCCGGCCTGCGCTCCAGTGGCGGCAAGTCTTTATAGAGGTTATTTCTCATGCGTTCCCTCCATTTTGCTTTCCGTTGCCGTTCTCCCCGAAAAGGTTTCCTGCCCCATTCCTGCGGCGTATTCCAGCGTTGGCACGCTCCCCGCAACTTCGGGACAAAATGTCCCGAAGTCCGGCTCCTTGCGGTGCTTCCCCATCCGGGGTATTCCTTTTCGGACGGTCATTCTGTTTTCAAGGTGCTGTCCATCGATGAACTACCCTAAGTCTACACCTAAATGACCGCCCGTCCCGTATATCCGAAAGGTAGGAAATTGGCCTAAAAAACAGGCTATTTCCACGCTTTCGGAATTGTGGTATAATAAAAATGATATTTGCAGACAAGGGGGAGCGCATGGAACTATCCATACAAGAACGATTGAAAGACCTGCGTGTGGAACGCGGTCTGACGCTGGAACAGCTTGCGGAGAAAACCCACCTCTCCAAGTCCGCTTTAGGGAGTTATGAGGGGGACAACTTCAAGGACATCAGCCATTACGCCCTTATTGAGTTGGCAAAGTTTTACGAAGTGACTGTTGATTATCTGCTGGGCCGTTCTCAAACAAGAAATCACCCAAACGCCGATCTTGCAGACCTGCATTTGAGTGATGATATGATTGAACTATTGAAAAGCGGGCTGGTGGACAATTCCCTTTTGTGTGAACTGGCGACCCACCCGGATTTTCCCCGGCTCATGGCCGACCTTGAAATCTATGTGAACGGCGTGGCGGGAAAACAGGTACAGAGTGCAAACGCCATTGTGGACGCCGTGAGTGCAACGATTATGAAACAACACAATCCCGGCTTGACTGACCCGCAGCTGCGACAGCTTATCGCCGCCCACATTGACGACGACAGCTTTTGCCGCTATGTGATACAGCAGGACATAAACAAGATAGCCTTCGACCTGCGGGAAGCCCACAAGGACGATTTTTTCAGTGTCCCGGAGGACAATCCACTGGAAGATTTTTTGCAGACCGCAGAGGAAACCACCAGAGAGGACAGCGACCCGGAGCAGGCGGCTATGGCATTTATCTGTAAGCGGCTCAAGCTGAACTATGGGAAACTGTCAGAGGAAGAAAAGAAGTGGTTGAAAAAGATTGCACAGAAATCGGATTTACTGAAAAATCCAAAGCCGCAGCGAGGGAGAAAGTAAGAGAACGGAAAAATTTGATTTAGTGAGGTGTAAGGAGTGGAAATTAGATTTATTGATGAAAAACACGCCGCAGATATAAATATTCCCAACGAACCTTTTCCCATTAGGGGACGAATGGTTATTACCTACAACGGAGACAGATGGGAACATACAGAAAAACTATTGCCTTCTGAACAGATTGAAGAAATGACATTCCCAGATGAAAACTACAATTATCATGAGATGAAAGACTATGTTTTTATCGGAGCATATGAGGGAGCGGATTGTATTGGATTAGCAATATTGACTCCTGTATTCAATCCCTGTCTTTTTTTATACGACTTGAAAGTCAAATGCAAAATGCGTGGTAAAGGTATTGGTAAACAGCTAATTAAGGCATCTTATCAATATGCCATAGCAAATGGGTATGCAGGTTTGTATACTGTTGGTCAGGACAACAATTTGAATGCGTGCTTGTTTTATTTGGCTTGCGGTTTTGAAATTGGCGGACTTGATACTAAAATATATGAAAACACAAAGCAGTCGGGAAAATTTGATATAACCTTTTATATGCACTAAAAATAAGTACATTAAATGAATTCAGGTTTATCGGAGAGATAGCAAAGCCAGCCGAGCCAGTCAACGGTCAAGATGAACGGCGCATAAATGCGCCGCCGTTGACAGTCCCGCCCGTCTTTGCTAAAGGGTAATCAAGGCGGGAAAGCCCTAAAATGGCTTCACACCTATTTCAATAATTGGAGGAGATAAAAATGAGATCAGAAAAGGAAGTTTATGATATTGTTTTGAATTTTGCAAAAACAGACAAACGCATTCGCATGGTTACTTTGGAAGGATCTAGAACAAATACAAATATTCCGCCTGATGATTTTCAGGATTTTGATATTACTTTTTTTGTTACGGATATGGACAGCTTCACAAGTGATGATAAATGGCTAGATATATTTGGTGAAAGGTTGATTCTGCAAAAGCCGGAAGATATGGAATTATTTCCAGCTGTAGAAAAGGGATTTTCATATTTAATGCTGTTTACTGATGATGTTAAGATAGATTTAACTTTGCTGCCGCTGGAACTGATAGACGAGTATTTTACATGGGATAAACTGGTAAAGTTACTGTTGGATAAAGACAACCGTATCGTAAAGCCGCCAATACCAACGGATATAGACTACCACTTGCAGAAGCCTACTCAAAGAATGTTTGACGATTGCTGTAATGAATTTTGGAATACTACAACATATGTAGTAAAGGGCTTATGCCGCAAAGAAATTCTTTTTGCTATTGACCATATGAATGATATAGTACGAAAAGAATTGCTTCGCATGATTTCCTGGCTGATTGGTATCAAACAGGGATTTCATTTCAGTTTGGGAAAAAACTATAAATTTATGAAGCAATATGTCCCAGAGGAATTGTGGGAACGACTTATGTCCACTTATAATATGGATTCCTATCCCCATATGTGGGAATCCTTTGAACAATGTATGGCATTGTTCCGGGAGGTTTCGTCAGAAGTGGCATGCCAGTTGGATTACCAGTATCCACTATATGATGAAAAAATCAGTAATTATGTGATTCGGCAAAAGAAAAAATATGGCATTGAAGATGATAACAAATAAAATTTTTTCAATCGAAAAAATTTATTTTGATTATTCAATTTTGAAAAACTGAATACCTCAAAATCAGAAAGAGCGCGGCCAAGCACTTTGAGGGATTGGCCGCCTTGTCCACCCATCCAGCGGGGCGGCGGGCGGCGGTCAAGGCCGGGTGTAACCCCGTTCATTTCAGCCTTGACGGTTGCCCGCTGTCCTGCTACTTTTCCGGGAGTGTGGCCACAACTTCGGGACACTTTGTCCACAAGTCGGAGCGTAGGACGAGGGACGGGGGCTTTCATATACGCCCTGTCTGCTGATGAAACCAGACCTGCGCTTGCGGCTCCACGCCACGCAAGCACAGCCCTGTTTTCCTGCCGCTTCAAATGCCCTTGCCCTCCCCGGCGGCAACGGCATTTTCACGGCAACGCCGACAGAGCGTATAACACACTACACTTTGCTTCGCAAAGTCGTGTGCCAAATGGGGGCGTTGCCCCCTTTGGAAACCTCCACAAGAAAAGGCGGTACGCTACCCCTCCACGGGGCGCATACCGCCTTTTCTTGTTATCCAGCCCTCCGGCTGTATCGGTTGAGCAAAAGTCCGCGTGGGATTGATGTGGTATCTTTAACTTTGGGAAACTCCCCGCTCCCACCGGCTGACGGCTTTATCCGTCACATGAATCTTTTCCGCAAGCTCTGCCTGCGTCATCTTTTTCTCTTTTCGCATTCCGGCAATAAACCGCCCGAACTCTTTCGCTTCCACGTCGTGTCCCTTCCTCCTGCTGTTCCCGCACCGTCTCATGTTGCCCAGCGGAGCGTTTTTACAGTCTCAGAATAGGCGAAAATAGGCTGTTTTGTCAATCTACGAATCCTTTACCTGCGTTTTTACGCAAAAAAATCCCCGATTCGGCACAAAAGTGCCAAATCGGGGATCTTGTATTTTCCTGTATTTACAGCCCGATCATATTTGCAAACAATACGATCAGCGGAATAGCAATGATGGTTCTCTCCAGAAAGATCACCAGCAGTTTCCAGAAAGTGAACCTCACATGACTAAAGTCACGTGCTTCAAACCGTTTTAGGCGGCAGACAAAATATCGGCGGATACGCCTGTTTCTTAGATCTTGCGC
>NZ_QTUL01000013.1:0-86586 GCF_003435675.1 Blautia sp. AM23-13AC
TGACCGACTTTCAGATAGTCACGACCCATGCGGCTCATGTCCTTGATACACAGATACTCCACATTCCCGGCTTCAACCTCTTTCATCATGGCTAAAAATCCGGGGCGGTCAAAACAAGTGCCGCTGATACCATCGTCCGTGAAATGGACAATGTTTGTAAAGCCCTGCCGTGCGGCGAAGTCCTCCAACATAGCCTTTTGATTGGATATGGAATTGCTCTCACGCTGTTGGTCATCATCTTTGCCAAAGTCATCACGGCTCAGTCGTTCGTACAGAGCTGTGATTTTCTCATTTTTTCTCATAACTTGCGCTCCTTTCTTCGGTTTTAGGTTGTGTGTTCTAAGAGACTTCCCAACCGCTTGATTAAGAAGTCTTTTAGAGCATACAACACCGGCTGCCAGCTTATATTTCTTATACTGCCGCACTGCGAAGTGGTTTGGCTTTTCCGATTCCAGTGCATCAAACATCAGGTCTACGGGATTTTTGAACTCCTCGTCATCCTCCCGGACTTCCATGGCGTTGATGAACTCGATGAGGGTGGAGAAGTTTTGCTCCTCCACCGGAGCTTCATAGTGGATATATCCGATCAATGCGCAATACAGCAATGTTTCCGCCTTGACCCAGAAATCGTCTCCGGCCTTGCCCTCGCCTTTGGTATTAGCGATTAGCGTTGTCACCAGCTTCAGAATATCCTTTTCCGAGTGGATGTATGCAAAGGGGTTATAGTGCATGGACTTCTTGAAGTTGATGGTATTTAGAACCTTGATGCGGTAAGGCTCATAAATGACCTTGCCATGCTTATCCTTCATGGGCTTTCCGTCCTTCCCCAGCTTGGGCGCACCCCTTTGGAGCATTTTTCCGCACTCCACCAAAATGGTTCCCTTCGGGTCAGTCACGACGTAGCTGCTGTGCATCTGCATCAGATTGGGTTTCAGCCAGAAGCGGGTCTTACCGGAACCGGAGCCGCCAATCACCAGTACATTTTTGTTTCTGGCAGTCTTGGGGTCCTTGGGGCGGCTGTTCATGGTCAGGCTCTCCGTTTTCGTCAGAATCACATTGTTCTGAAATACAGGATCAACGTAAGGTGCAATATCCTCACGGGTTCCCCATGAAGCGTTTTGTCAAGTGCTTTTTTGAGTTATTGACGCAAATTATCGTGAAAGTGCGAAAGTGCAAAGCGCAAAGGGTCTGCGTTTTGCACTTTCAGCTTGCGGGTTCGGGTGGCTGCTTCTTCTTGATGAAGTTGTACCATTGACCGCCGACACGCCTTGCGCCTAAAATGCCGCCCATGTCGCGCTTGGCGTTCTGTACCGTCCTTTCGGATATTCCGGCTTCGGCTGCGGCCTTTACAATGTCCTCGCTGGCAAACTCTTTCCCGTCTGCCAGTAAATCCAGTATCAGCCGTTCCGCCTGTTCGGTCTTGGTGGCGGTGTTGCCGCCCGCGCCGGACAGCAGCTCGTCAGCGGTGATGTCGTATTCGCCTATCCACGAAAAGCCCGTTTCCGGGTCAAGGCAAAAGGCAACGGGCTTGCCCTCCGGCGCAAGGGAAGATTTGTCATGGACGATAACGCGCACATTCGGTTCTCGCTTCACGCGCCCGATCAGCAGGACGCTCCGGGCGGCTGCGCGGAAGTCGATAGAACCTAATCCCCGGTACGCGCTCTGCCCTCCGGCTGCTTTGTTCAAATGTCCGATAAGGATAACGGCGCACCCGGTACGCTCGGCAACTTCGGCAAGGCGGCGGAACATGGGGCGCACTTCGTTTGCCCGGTTCATGTCGGTTTTTTCGCCCATGTACGCCTGTATGGGGTCAAGGATAATCAGACGCGCCCCGTTCTGTACGATTGCTTTCTCTATGCGCTCGTCAGATAGGGTAAGCTCTCGCTTGGCTTCATCAATCACAAGCACCCGGTCAAGGTCGGCTTTGGCTTCCATCAAGCGTGGCTTGACGGTATCGCCCAAACCGTCCTCGGCGGTCTGGTAAATCACTTGAAAGGGCTGCATGGGCTTCATGCCCGGCAGCGTTCCCCCGGTGGTGCAGGCGGCGGCAAGGCGTAGGGCAAAGGTGGTCTTGCCCTCGCCGGGATTGCCTTGCACAATGGTTACTTTCCCAAAGGGGATATACGGCTCCCATAGCCATTCAACGGTCTGTGTATCAACCTCGCTCATGCGGATAATCTCAACCGTTTCTTCCTGCGGCGGCTCTTTCAATCCATAGACCGCTTCACGCAAATACTTCCCGTCTGTGATTTCTCCCCGGCGCGTCTGTACCTCGTTCCAATCTTTGAAAAGAGGGATAAGGCGGTGGACGGTATATCCCTCCGGCATGAGCTTCACAAGGCGGCTGCAAGCGTCGTTTCCGGCTTCGTCGCTGTCAAGGCAGAGGTAGACGGTGGTAATGTTCGGACGGTCAGGGAGGAAACGCAAAAGGGCTTTTTCCCCCACGCCGCCCAGTGCCAGATAGCTTTGCTTCTGCCAGTCCTTTTTGAACAGACAGAGGAAAGATAACAGGTCTATCGGGGCTTCAAAGACAAACAATCTTTCGCCCTCGCCCCGGTAGCAGAAGTTAAAGGCTTTGTCGCTGCCTTTCACATCAAGCCGGAAGTTCCCGGCTGTGCCGCGCTGGTGGGCGTAGCGTGGTACTCCGTCCTCGTCCCGTCCTACGAATACGGCGTTATGGTGGGCGGCTTCCTCGTAAATATCCCCGCTGGCAAAGAAAAAGCCTGACACATCTTCATCAATGCGGCGGGCTGCTGTGAGGTAGTTCCTCGCTGTTCGGTTGTCGGGGCTGCGGGGCGGCAATCGAAAATCAGAGAGGGGCGCGGGGCTTGGTCTGTCCGGCGCGGCTGCTCCCTGTTCCCCTGTGAGAAGTTCAACGGCTTCGGTAAAGCTCTTTCCGAAAAACTCCATGACAAAATCGACGGGGCCGCCGCCCTTGCTCTGGCTGTGGCGATACCATTTATTTCCTCGGATAGTCATGCTGTCGTGCCGTTTCCAGCGGTATTCGTTCCCGGCGCGGGTAAGCTGCTCGCCCTGTCCGTGCAGAAAAGAAACAAGGTCGGCTTGGTTGGCGCGGTCTATTTGTTCTTGGGTGTAATACATAGTTGATACCTCTCTTTCTGTGGTTGAATTGTTCATAGTTTTGATGTAGAATGAAACCGAAAAATCGGAAGTTAGTGAGGTGCTGGATTGTGAATGAAAGAGAAAAAATTATTCACTTATGGTTTGAAATGTGGCTTACAAAACAGGATTTAGGTATTGATGATATTTTTGCAGAAGATGTAATTTATACTGAAAGCTGGTGTCCAAAATATAATAACCGTCAAATCGTAAAACACTGGTTTCAGGAATGGAATACTCGTGGCAAAGTCGTTGCTTGGGAAATCAAACAATTTTTCCACAAAGGAAATCAGACGATTGTGGAGTGGTATTTCAAAAATGAAATGAACAATGGGAGCATAGAGGAATTTGATGGAATTTCGCTGGTTGAATGGACAAAGGATAATAAAATAAAATCATTGAAAGAGTTTGGTTGCAATTTGAATAATTATAATCCTTATGAGCATAGTGACCAGCCCGAATTTAGGGACGAAAGAACAAGTTGGTTTTAATATTAGGGATCAATAGCGTCCATTTTATCAGAAAACATTTAGGACGGACAGGCAAAATAGCTTGCCCGTCCTTTTCTTTATCTCTCCTGTTCCTGCCGCTTGGTGCGGTTCTGTGTCTGCTCCGGCTGCTCGGCTTTCAGCGCAATATCCACGCATTTGCGTATCTTCTGAAGCTCGGCAACTTCGGCGCGGGCAGCTTTCAGTTTGGTGTAGTCGGTATCTCTCTGCGCTTTGAGGTCAGCGTATTCCTGTTTCCATTCGGAGATAGGCAGCGTCTTTGTATCCGTCAGATTTGCATGGAGATAGCGGCTTGCTGCGTTCCATAGAGTCAGCTCGGCGCGGTGGGCTTCCTCATACTTATCCCGTTTGTTCGTCCAGCCATTTTTCAGCTTTTTCAGTTCGGCATGAATGGGCTTGTACTGCAAATAATTCTCGCCGTTCTCTATCAGCTTTTGCAGCTCTTTCATGCGCTGCTCGGCGGTTTTCATTCCCTCCCGGATAGAAAAGGCTTCATCACTGACAGAGGAAAGAGAAGCGTCCAACTCGTCAAGAGTGGAGATACCATGCTCCGCAAGATAATTCGCTGCCTGTGATATGGTTTTCAGTTCGTCGGCTGCGTGTTGGTGCTGCCAGCTCTGCGAATACTTCCGGCTCTTTTCCCTCTGAACGCTCAAATACTTCATCAACAGATTTGCGAGGTTGGGAGATTGCGGCGGCTGCTCCGGGGCGGTTTCCCGCGCTTTGAACAGGTCGGCAATCCATTCCTTGAGCTTGCTAATCTGTGCCCGGATTTCCCGGATAAGGCGGTTTGTCTTTTGAATACTGCGGTTCAGTTCGCCTTTCTCGGTGGCGATACCTTTCTTCTCCATCTGGCAAGCCGCCACGCCCATGTGGACGGTGGGTATCTCGTCTATGCCGCGCTCGGCGTTGCTGCGGTGGTCGATACGCTCCGGGCTTCCGTTCCTCTCCAAAAAGTCGTTGGTAAAGTCAGCCCATGCCTTGCGCCACAAGAGGGTGTTGTCCTTGTCGTTCCAGCCTGTAAGGTCAATTTTGTGCGTCTTGTATCTGCCACTTGGCAAGCGGATACGCTCGCCGTTTTCATCAAGGTCATATTCCTTTTTGGATTTCGCTGTCCATGTGCCGCGCTCGTCAAGGGGGCGCATGGTAAGCATAATATGACAATGGGGGTTGCCGCTGTTGGTGTCGTGGATAACAAAATCCACACACATTCCTCTGGAAACAAATTGAGAGGAACAGTATTCCCGGACAAGCCGGATCTGTTCCTCTCTGGATAATTCTATGGGGAGTGCCGCGTCAATCTCTCTGGCAAGCTGGGCGTTCCCGGCTTTCTCGTAAAGCTCCACGCTGTTCCACAAGGTTGAACGGTCAGAGAAAGAGGGCGGGGCGTGGGGCGGCAGCATGATTTCTGTATGGACAACGCCGCCTTTGCGAGTGTAGTCATGGGTCATTCCGTCCCATTCGTTTGTCAGCTTTTCGCCGCTTCGGTAGGCGGCTGCGGCAACGGCTGATTTGCCTTTTCCTCGGCTCACAATGCCGATGTTCCAATGGTAAATGGCTATGGGTATCACCTCCCGGATAGGATAATAAAACCCGCAAAAATGGTACAGACGCCAACGGCGGGTGTACTGTTTTTGTGGGTGTGCAGGGATAGCCGCAAAGCGGCGCAAGGGGTGCAGCCCCTTGTTGCGGCAAAGCCGCCATATCGGAGCGCGGGGAAATCTCCCTGTGCGGAGACAAGCCCTCGGCAGAGCGCACACGCCCGTAAGGGTGTATAAGTGCGCCCTTAGTTCCTAAGGGATTTTCAGCTTGTCGCTCCCTCTGCTCGTTTTTTCAGATATTCCCGCGCTGGTTCACTCGTCAAGGCAAGCCGGAGAAGTGCTGTGGCTTCCTCGTCGGTCATGTTCTTTGCTTCCGGCACAATGCTTTCAAAGACCGCGCCCCGGACAATAAGGCGGTGGTTTCTCTCCCGGCGTTCCTCGCGGGACAGCTTTTGCCGCAAAATCTTTTCTCTGTTTTCGTATTGCTGGATTTTCTTCTTGCTGTCCTCAATCTCGGCGGTCAATTCCTCGCGGGTTTTCTCTCTCGGTTTCGTCATAGCTGGTCGCTCCTTTCTGCCTGTCGGCATAGAAAAAGGACAGTCGATTTTCTCGGCTGTCCCTTGTGGGTGTCAATCAAAGTTATTTTTCTTGGTCTGCGTCAACCGTTCCGGCACCGTCATCAATATATAGCTCGGCTGGAATTGAACTGACAGTAAGCTGTTTTTCTGGCGGTAATGAATTATACCACTCAAGCCATTTAAGGGTTTCTTCGGATAAGTCCGATTTGTTAAATAACTGTCCTTCAAATTCAACTGTTTCATTTTCTGCATTTTCCAAATTACTATATAAGAAATATTTACCATCAATTAAAATCACAATATCATTTTCATATTGATATACTTTAGCGCCTACAATATCGTCATTAGCTTGGAAATTTTCTTTTGGCTCTTGTGATGAACTAACTTTGCTTTCGATTTCCCCTAAATAAATGAACTGGCTTTCTTTGTCTGTAAGACTGGGTTGACTATCAGCATATTGATACAACTTGTTATTTACATAAACCATAGGAGCCAAATCTCCAGAAACAGGGGGATTAGAGCCATTAAGTAAACGAGGAATTGTAGCTACACAAATTATAAGGCAAAGACAGGCTGCCATAACTCCCCACTTTATCCACACAGGCTTTTTCATTTTCTTTTTGTAGTTGAGTGCTTCGTCAACATATTTTGTATCAAGCTCGCTCATAGCGTCGGAGAATTTCTTTGCGTTCATACGAATACCTCTCTTTCAATTAAGTATTGCTTCATCTTCTCGCGGATACGGGTCAGCCGGACGGAGATATTTTTCTCCGAAAGTCCCACAAGCTCGGCTATATCCTTGTAGCTATCGGAAAACCAATAGCGGCGCATGAAGATAACGCGATTTTCAACGGTCAGCGTGTCCAAAAAGTCCTCGATAATACGGGCTAACTCTCTGGCTTCAATTTCATCTTCAACGGTTTTCTGGTCTGCGATACAGGCTTCGATTTCTTCTAAAGCAATCGTATAGTGACTACTCCGTTTTGCAGCTTCCTTTCTCCAATAGATTTTGAGTGAAATGTTCCGAACAATTTTCACTATGTAGGACAGAAGCGGGTTAGGCCGCGCCGGGGGAATGGCGTTCCATGCGCCTAAATAAGCGTCGTTTACACATTCCTCCGCGTCTTGTCTGCTCCCTACGATATGGTAGGAAAGATTGTGGCAGACTTTTCCGTATTTTATGTCCAATTCCCGTATGCCCTGTTCTGAACGCTCGAAAAACATTTCTATGATTTTTTCATCGTCTATCAATCGCACCGCCTCCTTTCTGGCTTCACCTATATACTACGGTTTTAGCGGCGAATACTACATCAAATCTCAAACTTTTTCAAAAAAATTATATCACACTTCGCCGGAGATTGCTTGCAGTAGCTTTTGCCGCTTCGCTGGCGGCTTTCCGTCGTTCCTTGCTGTATGGGGCGGTCAGACGGAAAGAGAAACGCCCCTTTGCAATATCAAACTCCATGCAGCCCGTTTCCGGGTCTGTGTCCGTCTGCTGGCAGATTGCCGGATAACGGCGGTTGTATGCAAGCAGACGCTTCTTTAAGGCGGTGTTGTGGGTGCGGATATGGATAAGGGTGTCTTTCTCGTCAAACCATATATCGGTGGTCTTTTCCTGCTTGGTAAGCCCTGTTTTCATAAACTCTCCTTTCTGCGCCCCTGTTACGCAATAGGGGCATTTTTCGGGTGTTTTTCCCGGCTCTTGACTTGGGGAAAATGAGGATTTTCAAATAGAAACCGCCCGGACAGGGAATGGTTCGTCAGGGCGGCTGTTATCGCAAGATTTCTGTTTTTTCCGGCTCTTGACCGTCAGACGCGGATAAACGCGAGCTGTCGGCAAGCACCAGTTTGAGCAGCTTGTCGCGGAATGTTTCTGTGCTGCTGTGATTGAAAAACAACTCCGCAACAATGGTCTGCCCGTTCCTCTGGGTCGTGATGATGCTGTCGGGGGTCTGTTCTGCCATAGGCGGCTCCTTTCTTTGGGCGCAAAAGAGGGATTTCCCGTAGTTCGGAAAATCCCTCTTGGTTGACGGTTATTCTGTTTTACTGTGCGGGCTGTGCGGCGGCTGCCTGCGCCTTTCTCTTTGCCCGGTATTCCCGCGCTTTCATGCGGTCATACTCCCGCTGCTTTTCAAGGTTTCTCGCCCGGTACTCCCTTGAATACTGCCGGTGGTAGGCGCGGCTCTTTTCCTTTTTGGCTTCTTCGATTTCCCCCCGCATTTGCTGGATTTCCTGCTCGGTCGGCTCTGCAAGCTGTGTCACTTCGTTCTCAAACTTGCCGATATAATTGAAATATATGCTGATGTGCTGGATTGCGTATCTCGCCCTTTTCTGGTCGCGCTCATGCACTTCAATCCGGCTGATAAACTCGTTGAGAATGGCGGGGGTAAGCTCGGTAAAGGCAGCATGGCGTTCCGTCAGCTTCAAAAACTTCTGCGCCCGTCCTCCCGCGTTCTCATAAGCGGATAGCTGCTCTTGGAGCGTGGCAAGCTCCGCTTTCAGCGTGTAGTATTCTTCTGAATACTTCTGCGACATCTGCTCATAGCGGTCTTGTGAGATCGCGCCGAGGGCGTTGTCCTCATAGAGCTTGTTCAGCACCTTGTCAATCTGTTCAAGGCGCGTCGTGATTTGCGGGATACGCTTCTGCTGTTTCTTGGTCTGGTTGGTCTGCTGCATGGCAAGGTTCTTTTTCACTAAGGCTTCAAACTCCGCCCGATTGCTGATAGAATAGTCCTCGATTTTCTTCAGCACTTCCGCGATGGTCTGCATGAGCAAGTCCGCGTCCATGATGTGCGGGGAATGGCATTTGGGGTTCTTGGCTTTTCCCTTGTGGTACTCGCTGCAAAAAGCAACATGCCGCTTGCCGCCGTTCCGGTAATCTATACGAATGTGCATTTTTGCGCCGCAGTCCTTACAGAAAAGCAAGCCGGACAGAGGGTGGATTTCCCCGTCCCCGTTGGGGCGTCTGACGGGTGCGTTTTCCAAAATCCGCTGTACAGTTTCAAAATCGCTGCGGCTGATAATCGGCTCATGCACATTTTCTGTGATGTGCCACTGGCTCCGGTCTACATAGTGGTTATGTTTATCCCGGAAATGCTTTGTAGTCTTGAAGTTGACTACATCGCCGCAATACTCCTGCCGTGTGAGGATATGGGTCAAGGTGGCTTTGTTCCACTTGCAGCGGTTATCCTCATTGAGCGTCTTATTTTTACAAGTTCCCCTCCCTCGGTCTTTCATGTAGAAAGTGGGGGTTGGGATTTGCTCCTGTGTCAGATGCACGGCGATTTGGTTGCGGTTTTTCCCGCCGATAAACAGACGGAAAATCAAACGGACAACCTCGGCGGCTTCCTCGTCGATTATCCAAAAATCCTTGTTGTCCGGGTCTTTGACATAGCCGTAAGGGGCTTCGGTGACAATCGGCTTTCCACTCATGCCTTTGGTCTTAATGCCCGTTTTCACTTTCTTGCTGATGTCCTTTGCGTACCACTCCGACATGATATTGATAAAGGGCGCAAACTCCAATGTGTCGGGCTTCTCGCTGTCTATCCCGTTGTTGACCGCGATAAAACGCACATTGTTCCGTCTGAATATCTCCATCGCGTTGCCTACTTGGAGATAGTCGCGCCCCCAGCGGGTAAGGTCTTTCATAATGCAGACACCGATTTTCCCGTTTTCCACATCGTCCATCATGCGGGAGTAGGCGGAACGGTCAAAAAACCTGCCGCTTTCGTCATCGTCGATGTAGTGCCGGATATTGGTTAGGTGCTGCCCTCTGGCATAGTTCTCCAAAAATATTTTTTGGTTCTGTATGCTGTTGCTTTCGCCGCCGTCCCTGTCCTCGTCGCCTACGGAAAGGCGGGAGTAAAGGGCTGTAATTTTGCTATAATCAGTCATGTGCATAACCTCCTGTGCGTCCATGTATGTGTCATTTACACTTAAAATTATGCACTCCAGCGGGCCGAACCATATTCCAAACCATGTCGATATTTCTTGGCGTTCTTGCTTTTAAGATACACTGCCAGCCTCAGACTGCCTCCACAACACAGCCCTACCAACAAGTCCAATGGATGCAGGCTTGGCCAGAAACTTTGCAACGCCCCAGGCAGAACCGCAACCAGCGAAAGAAACTTTTCTGAAGCATCCGCCCCTTGTGCCATTCGCCATGCCTCTCCAAAATTGGTAGCAAACAGCCCCAACAGGATATACGGCATATTCAGCAAAATGAGCTTTTTGATGTCCAATGTCTTTTTCATCGTTCCAGCTCCTTTCGCTTGGTGCGATCCACCACAGCATTTTTAACCATCTCTTTGAACTGGTTAAGTTTTGCCAGTACGGACGGGTGCTCTGTTTTCGTTGCCTTTTTGACCTTTTTGTTGGTGTACTCTGTAAAAGCTGCTGTCAGAGCATCTGCATCACGGCCTTTGAAAAAAATCAGGTACTTTGGCGGAGAACTGCTGCGGTCCTTTTTCACCGCATAATCCACACCATATTTCCGGGCGATTTTCTCAAACTCCTTGATAGAGGGGTCTGTGATCTCAATGTTGGATATTCCCTGATTCTGCCCGACAAGCTGCTTCACAGTCTGTTTTCCATGCGGAACAACCGGCGCATCACGGCTTCTCTGTTTTTCCAGCTTCTTTTCCTTTCGATGTGCCATGTACTTGCTTATGGCAGCCTTAAACATTCTGCCGGTAAACTTTGTTCCACTGACAACCAGCGTCAAAGTTCTGTTTTCCACTTCTTCCTGCATTTTCTCGCCTCCTTTCCACGAAGTTTGCAGGGAATCTCTTTTTTTGCTAAGGCGGAACCACCAGCCGCCGCAGAAGATAACGCTTCATACCGCCCTCCTTAGCGTAACTGGTCAGAACGGTCATAGTGCAGATTGCCCTGACGTACCTTTGCGTGGCTCAAAATCTTAATCTGCCCCTTTTCCTGACTATCCAGTGCTTTTTCATAACCGGTATCCGACAGGAACAGGCGGGTTCGTTCGCCTTTCCAGCCAACAGGGGAATCGTTCGTCAGCACATCAAAAATAATCATGTGCCGGGTGTCCTCCGCAAAACGCTGGAGGTCCATATATCCATGACCGTGATAATTCTGCGCTCCTGCCTTTGCCCGCATTTCTTCCATCAGCTGCCCTATGGTCTTTCCCTCAGACATCATGCTTGCTCCTTTCTCCCGGCAGTTCCGGGCAATAAAAAAGCGACCATTTACCAGCCGCCATACAGATCGTGATTTACTTGTGAAGTGTAATGATTGCTTATCGTGGTCGGTGCATTGAACAGAACGGTCAGAAGATACTGCTTCATGTTGCGAATTTCCGTGGTGTTCTTCTGTAAACAGTCCATGACAAACTCAATGTGCGAGTTATCCAGCTTCAAGAACCTGGAACGAACGATTTCATGCGGAAAATCACTTCCTGCAATACGGGTGGTCTTTCGCTTTGCACAGACCGTTTCCACGATTAGCTCCACAATCTCATCCAAATCCTCCCGATAAGTTTCATACTGCTGACACAGGTATTCATACCCGATATTCTCCTGAATCAATTCCCGATAACTCTCTATCTCTGTGAGTGACATCGCATCCCTTCCTTTCCGTTCCGGCAGACAATCTGCCGCGCAATCCCGGAAGGGAATGGAATCGGTACTTGATCCATAAATATTTTGTTTTTGAGTATTTGATTTCTCTATATTTAATTCTGCGGGCTTTTCCGTATCCGGTTTATCCATATACGGGTTTTCCGTATCTGGTGAATCCGTATCCGGTTTTCTAAGCTGTGGCTGCTCGTATATGACATACTCTGTATCGCTGATGCGTCCCTGCCGGTCACGCAGCTTGTGCCGCACAATGTAACCGGCAGCCTCCAATTCCCGCAACGCAACGCCTATGGCATCCACGCCCTCCTTACAGATCTTTGCAAGACCACGGGTGGTGTAATTCCAGTCCTCTGGCAAAGATAACATCATGGAAAGCAGTCCATTGGCTTTTAACGACAGGTTTGCATTTCGTAAATGATGATTGCTCATCACGGTATAATCACGGGTCCGTTCAATGCGAAAAACGGCCATCGACCTCACTCCTTCCAAATTTTGGGTACAAAAAAACCACAATCCTAAATCAAAGAATTGTGGCGTTCAACTTTCTCTATATTTTCTTGTGCATTTCTTTCCCGGCTTAAAGTCGAGGATGTGTCCCTCAACAACACGGGCATACCGCTTGATTTTGATTTTCCGGCGCTGATGATCTTGGAGAGCGTTCTAATAGCTGTCCTCTGCAAGAAACAGACGCATTTCATCACCTCTGCTCCCGTAAGCACTGCACGGATGGAGAACAACAAATTCAATCATCCATCGGGTGCTGTCCTTAAAGCGTTCCACAGCAAGAATGTTATGTCCTTTCAGCTCCCTTGCTAAAATATCTTTCATAGGCGGCTCCTTTCATCGCTCCTGGTCTCTCTGACGTTTACGCTGCCATTGTTCCAATAGCTTGATAATGGTCTCCTGCATCCTGGCTGGTGTGTAGCTTCTGGGAAAATACTTCCGCAGAGTGTCAGAAGTAAAAGTAACCCTGTCCAGCAGTTCGGGAATCAGTTCTGTCAGTCGAATAAATCTTTGAACCTGATTTCTACTTGACCCCGCCTGTTGTGCCAAAATTTCGTCAGCCCGCAACTTCGTCCCAACTTGGGACGAAGTTAAATCCACTCGCTCTCCCTGATGCAAGCACGATAGTCACTTTCCTCCTCGCCATGACAAAAAGCACCCAGTTATTTGTTACTGAGTGCCTGCATTAGAATCGTATTTAATTGTTCAGATTTGGTCAGATTATGCCAAACCCTCCAGCGAAAAATCCGGTGTCTGAGAGTGCCAAATCACCCTCAAAAATACCCCCGAAATTGTTCTCTGGTTGTCCTATTTTTTAACCACTAAGACCGTTTTTTGACCCCATTTTTGCCGACTGTCCTATATTTAACCACTAAAAATCGGGTGAAAACGGCTCTCGTTTTGCCAAATTTGTTCAAACCATATCAGTCCGTTTAGATATAGTAAAACCCCGGAAAACCTTGGCTTAACAGTGATAAGGAACTAATTTACTTATCAACTGTTAGCTGACGGTTTCCGGGGTGCATACGGACAAATCCCGTCTGATTTCTAACAGAAAGTCAGACGGGATTTTCGCTTTATATTACGAATTATGGAGGACATACCATGAAAACCTTAATATCTTGTGCCTACAATATGGATAATTGCTGTGTGGAAGTGAAATTCAGCGACGGCAGTATGATTGCGATTGACACTATCGTCGTTGAGAACGAGATTGCTGACAATATGTATCAGCGGTCAGAGCTGGATTATTTGATCTACAACGCTCCTTTGGAGTATGCAGACCTTATCTTGAACGGCGATCCCGAAACCTATTTGAAAACTGTAACAGGATACAAGCCTTGGGATAGCTGACAACACGCTGCCCGCAGGAGAAAATCCTGCGGGCGTTTTTCTGTTTATATTATTTCCCTCCGTTGGATCTCAATTTAGGAAAGAAGATGACAATCTTGAAGCTCTTTCCCCACTGGGAAGCTGCTTCCAGATGAAGATTTAGATCGTCGGCCATCTTCTTAACCAGGTAAAGTCCCATACCGGTAGCCTTCTTTCTGCTGTCAGTAGAATCCCCGGTAAAGCCCTTTTGAAAAATGTACGGCAGATTATATTTTTTTACGCCAATGCCGTTATCTTCAACAGAAAGGATATCTGCAGTCTCCGAATGTATCACGGAAATTGTAAGCATGGGACTATCGCTGCTATATTTGATGGCATTGCTAACGATTTGTCCCAACATAAACTGAAGTCCTCTACGGTCTGTATAGACTGTTTCAGATTGCAGTTTGTTGAGAATGACAAAATGCTTCTCTTCAAGAAGTGGGGCATAGTCCTCCAGAACTTCACCCAAGCAGTCATTCAAATTGACATCCTCAAATCGGTAATCCTTTGTACTGCTCTTCAACCGGGCATAGTACAGCATCTGCGTGACATCCTCCTGAAGCTGACTGCGGACATAATCCAGCTTTGCTTGCAGGGAAGGAGAGATTTCATCGTTCCGGTTATCCAAGAGCATGGTCAGCAACGATAGGGGCGTTTTCGCTTCATGTGCCCAGCCCTCCACGTATTCTTCATAGTCCCGTAGGGCATCCGCCATATTGTTACTCTCGTTTTTGTATTCCCGTAAAACCGAAGCCAAAAATCGGACAGATTCTCCTTCTTTCTGACTAATGGCACTGAGCAGCCGTTCTTCATTGCAGATGGTAGGATCACTGAGGAAATCTCGGAACAGTTCCATGTGGGTGTTCTCCCTCTTGTTTAGTACAAACAGAATCGCTGAAAACAAAAGGATGCTCGTCAGAACTACTAACCCGATCAAGGTTTGAAATACCTGAATGTCAGAAATCCAAAGAATGACAGCGCAAAAGCAATCCACGCCCAGCAGCAACAGAAGCCAGGGGTAGTACCGTTCTATCATGTGCCAAAGCTGCTTCATAGAGACACCTCCGCTTCCAAACGGTAGCCCATTCCTCGAACTGCAACGATTCGCTGCTTCATTTCAAGGGCGGACATCGTTTTTTTCAGCCGGGTTAGGTTAACCTGCAAGGCATTTTCATCTATGTATTCCGTGGTTCCCCATAGTGCCATGCAAAGCTGCTCCGTCGTGACCAGAGCATCGCCGCCGGACAAAAGAGCGACCAACAGTTTTCCCTGATTTTTTGGAAGCACCACAGAGGTATTATGAATATAAAGCGTGTAGGTCTGCTGGTCTAACAGGAAATCTGGTCCCTCTATGAGATTGGTACGGCCTTCATACCTTTTGAGAATATTGGATACCCTGGCAAGAAGTCGATCTTTTCTGCACGGCTTCGTCAAATATTCATCGGCACCCAACTGGAACGCTTGCAGTTCATCCTTTACCTGATCTCTGGAAGTCAGCACCAGGACGGGGATAGCAGTTTTATTCTTTAGCTCCTGGCAGATTTGAAAGCCACTGATCTCCGGCAAGTTCAGGTCTAAGATCACAAGGTCAGGGCGGAGGGCTGCCAAGAGCCGAGCGGCATCTTCAAACTCGGTAATTGCCTCCACAAGATAGCCGTCCTTTTGGAGCATATCGCAGAGTTCTTCCCGCATATAGACTTCATCTTCCACAACAGCAATTCTTTTCATGACAGCACCTCCTTCCAAATTATTCTTCTCTCTGCGGCTGCATCAGTGTCAGCAAATACCGATCACTGGAGCGCTTGACCACTCTCATATAAATATATTCTATCACGCAAAGTAGTAAAATCATAGCAGCAGATACAAGCAGCATTTCAGACACTGTCCCACGGGTTCGGGACGAGAGTATCCCTGTAAATAACGCCCTGACTCCAAACAGACTGCTGACAGCCGCAACCAATACAGGAAGTCCCATAAACCAGGTAATTTGCTTTCCAGCAGACTGGCAAAGGGTTTCGTAAGTAGCTCCCAGGCGGATCAGGGTCTGGTATCTGCGCCCGGTTTTCTGCTGACTCATCAGGAACTGAACACCCACGATGGTGTTGGCAACTACCAGGAAAACAATCGCAAGATAGAGGGTAATATAACTGGATGCTATGGTGTAGAAAAGCTGACGACCTATATTCTGAAGATAGCTTTCATATTCAATGCCAGTTTCGTCCAGCTTCTCGTTCAAATCCAAATATGCAGTCATAAGGCTATTTCCATCCAGAGCCTGCTCACTGAGCACCGCATTGACATAGGTATCATACATTCCCTGGCTATAATATAGGAATGCTTCATCCGGAAGAATCAATGCAAAGGACAAGGTTATAGAACGGTCCGTGACCAAATTCACAGACTGAACCTCTCCTGTAAGATGAATCGGACTACCATCCAGTTCCACCTTGGGCTGTCCGGCCAATACTTGGTTCAGCATTGCGGTACGACTTACCGTAGTAAACTCTGTATCAATATAGACAGCGGCCTCCTTTTCGCCTAATTGGAGAGCCGGTTTGCCGGACAATTCCAACAAACGATTATAGTCCGATAAACAAATCAAATATGGGTATGTGGCATAACCAAGATTGTTCAGAAGGACATCCCGGTCTTCCGACTGGGGCAGGCTCCGAAGAGAGTCCATAACAGCGTCCATGCTGTAGGCATTATCATAATCTTCTGTGGTGCGAATACGCCCAACCCTCATTTCAAAAAGCTCTGAAAATTGATTTTCCAAACCGTTTTCTTTCAGGGCTGCCTTTATATTCGGAAGAACCTGCGATGAATCTTCTGCAGTATGATCTTCAAAAGTATAGTCGATTACATGGCCAGAAGACAGGCTATTCGTTCCTGCAATTCCTACGCCCGCACCAAAACAACACAGCGCCGCCAGAATCAGCAGGGAGCTGATGGCCATGGAGGTTGACTGATGAATAACATTCTCCTGAATCTGCCGGAAGGTAAATACATGAAGCTGCTTATTTCCTTTTCCTTTCTTAACAATCAAAGCAATCAGCGCACGCATCCCATAGAAAAGCAGCATCGTACCAACTATGCCCAACAGCAAAGTCAGTCCCATCATACTTACCTTTGTCCATGCAATTCCCTGAATCGCCATGTAGTAAGCCACTGCCAACATCACACTTCCGCATATAGCAGCCAGTCCATAGATAACAGATGGCATTTGCTTTTTGGGGCGGTTCGTTGGCTGGGATAGCAAAGTACCGATCTCCTGGCGGCTGATTCGTCCACTCAAAATCAGAAGTGCCGTCAGCTTAATTGCCAGAAATCCTGCCAGCGTCCATTCAATTGCAGACCAGGATAAAGAAAACTGATGACCGATGATCCCCATGCCTACCAGCTTGGCGGTGACAAGACTGACAATTTCTGAAAGCACCACAGCCACAGGTAAGCCTATGAGCATGGCAAGAATACTGGTCAGGAAATCTTCCGCCAGAAGCATACCAAACAGTTTACTTCTACGCATCCCCAACATTAGATAAACACCAAACTCATGCCGTCTGCGCTCGAACTGATACTTGCAGGCAAAATAGATCAAAAAGAACAGAATACCGAGGGTCATCCCATAAAACGCAGGAATCAGAAGCAGGAGTTTGTCAACTGCGTCACTCTCCATTTTCTGCAAAAAGAGCATCACATCTTGAGTGGAGATGGAAAGAATCATGTAAAAGGCAACAATAGAAATCACCAGGGAGCTGAAAAACAGACCGTTTTCCTTTCGGCTGCGGTGGCTGTTCCGAAGAATGAGATTAGAGAACATTTGCGCTGCCCCCTCCCAGTTGCGCCATCACCTTCAGGATGCGCCCGTAGAACTCCTGCTGGCTTTCGTCTCCACGCCGAAGCTCATGAAAGATCACGCCGTCCTGGATGAACAGAATGCGCTTGCAAAAGCTGGCGGCATTGGAATCATGGGTTACCATCAGGATCGTAGCTTGTTCGTCACGATTCAGGCCGGACAGCTTCTCCATAAGACTTCTTGCGTTCTTAGAATCCAGCGCACCCGTCGGTTCATCGGCAAGGATCATTTGGGGATGTAAGATCAGAGCCCTTGCTGCCGCAACACGCTGACGCTGGCCGCCGGACATCTTGGACGGAAACTTATCCAGAACATCAGTGATTTCCAGATAGTCAGCCAACTGCTTCAGCCGCTGGCTGCTTTCTGCTTCGGATACCCCATGCAAGGAAGTCGGGAGCAGGATGTTTTCCCTGCCAGTCAGGTTGTCCAGCAATTCAAAGTTCTGGAATAGATAACCAACTTTTTTGCCACGGTACTCTGCAAGAGCCTTTCCCTTGAGGGATTGCAGAGTATCGCCTTCCACCTGAATGCTTCCACCTGTGGGTTGAATCACAGTCGCAATACAATTGAGCAGTGTGGATTTACCGGAACCGCTGCTTCCCATAATGCCGAGAAACTCTCCCGGCATCACCTGGAAGGTGATCCCATTCAGTGCCTTTGTTTGACTTGGCACATTGCCATAGATTTTTGTTAAATTTTCAATATTCAAAATGGGTTTCATGTGAATACCTCCTATCATTTGTAATAAAATGATAGCATGGGAACACAGCAAATACCACTTACAGTGGTTGTAAGGATTCAAGATATAAGTGGCGGCTCAAGGGGGACGAGCATATATTTTGTAAGAGCATCAGGCGACAATGATAAAATATACCGGATCGCCTCCTTGGCAAACCAGTTCGTTTTAATTGTATCCCAATCAGCAAGTCGGATAATCTCTGCTGTGCCGTTCTCAAAATCAACTGAAATTTCGCCCCATTCGCCGTCGCAGTCTGCTTGATATTCGTAGATTGCGGCGGCGATTTTCTTTTTGCGCTTGGTTTTGGTTTTCTGTTTCAGCCGGACAGCATGGAGCGCACCTTCGGCAACCAGCAGTTCTGTCAGTTTGTCCACCGCTTTCCGGTAGGCTCGCTCTGCACCGCTGGCTGTGCTGCCCTCAAACATAATCGCCAATTCTTCAAAAGTGGGGCGGTTCTTCCATGAGCCAACTCGCCCGCAGGTCATACAGATTGCTAACCGTTTTTCGAGCAAGGTCTGTTCCCGGTAATTCAGCTTCTCAAATGCCCGCTGTACCTTTTCTGCTTGTATGCCGTTCCAGAGGATGTCGGTATAGTTCCAGCTATCGTCAAGGGCTATATCCTCGCCTGTTTCCTCGCCGTCCTCGTCCGTTATATAGAACGGCTGCTGGTTGCGGATTCCACGGACAACTTTCAGATATTCTTCCGCAAGAGCAAGGTCGCAGTTATACTTCTTGGAAAACTGGTTGACCGCATCTTTGGTGTTATGGTACAGCCACGCCATTGATCGCACCATTTTGTAATTGGTCAGAGAGGATACCGACCATTTTTCTTCGCCCATGCGGAAACGGAGCATAGAATCCCAGATGAACGGATAGATGTATGTAGCATACTCCGCACCCTTGGCAGGATCATAGTCCATCAGCTTTTGGAGCATTTGCTCCCGGCAGGAGATCTTTATATCGATAAATCGGTCTGTGTCGTACAGATTGCCGCCGTCCACACTGAGAAAGCCTTTGATGCGCTTGTTGAGCTGCGTTTCGTAGTGGTGCAGAAAGAACGAAAAATATAGCAAATTCTTTTCCCGCAAAGCAGACAGGATATATTCATTCAGACTGTCCACCGCTGGCGGTTCCGGTTCCAGTTGGAAGATGCGCTCTGCCACATAGGGGATGATGCCGTCACCGTGTGGATTAACTTGGTGCTTCGGTATGTATCCGGTCATGTTCCACGAAAAATCATTTAGCATAGCGCACCTCCCTTCTAAGTAATCAGCGGGAATAATTAACCATAATTCCAAGTTTGTCTTGCAGCATTTATATTATCCAGAAGAACAGATGCAGGATTTGCCTCGTAATAGTACGTGCTCATATCCAAAATGCCTTCTTCCATTTCACCCCACTCTGCTGTGCGAGAAACAAAGATTCTATTATATACACACCAATCGCATGTGGTGGTGAAAGCAGCAATATCTGCAAAGTCTTTTGGAAATACAATTCTTCTTCCATTTGATGTTGGCTTAAGATAGTTCTCCATTATTTCTTTGAAATTCTTCAGATCATAATCCGTAGCGTTTTCCAAAGCTTTACAGACAATCAATTCTTCGTGCGTGAATTCTGTAAGTGTTTCTAAATGGTTTGCAAGAATTAGACCATAAATAACGCAAACCTTTGGGCATTCTGCATTTACGGTTTGTTTGAACAGATTGGCTACGATAATAGCCTTTTCCGGGCTGGAGTTTACATAGTTGTAAAGCTCGTTCAATCTTCTTTCGAGATTAAAGCCAGATGCAAGACCGTTCAGTAGATGGCCGAGTTTGAAGGTATTGTATTCAGATAGAAGATCATTTCCTATTCCGCCTACAATTCCCGCAACTGGGTTTACTACGCCCAACACACCAATAGAGCCAGAACGGATTATTTTGGTCATAGGATTGTCCATAACCCGGCTAAGCGCATTCCCAATATCAGTTAAATCATATTTCTGTGCCATTACATATTCCTCATTTCGTCCGTAATTTTGCTTCTTTCTTCAAAGCAGCCTGTCCCATCTCTTTTTCGTAATCACCTTTGGCATAGGCGACATTGCTCAGCGCTCGAAGCATTTTATCCTTTGCCAGCTTTTTCATAACCTCTGCAAGATCAGCGTCCAGAGTACCACGCTTCACATAGCGGTTTATGGTGTTCAGCCGTTTCTCATAAATCTGTTTCACCGGATGATCGTCCGCAAGCTCCCGTTGTTCTCTGCCTTTCAGGTTGCCGATCTGTCGGCAAGTGCGGTGCAGCTTGTCCCCCGGTGCATAGCCGCCGCAGTATTTGGTGTGCCTTGCGTTGGTGGTGAGGAACCACTTGCCGCAGATTTTGCATTTTTTCGGGGCATGACCAACACATAAGCCCTCAAAAAGATCAGACCGGAACATCCCTACAAAGGATACATAGTGCATCCGCTTGACCAGCTTCGCAACTTTTTCGCCGGGACGGATGACCGATATATACTGAACGGAATTATTCAAAGTAGACATCCAGGCATTGCCCTCCGTGATAGAGAACTCCGGCGGAAAATAGTCGCCGAACATTTTTGCAAAACCCTCTGCGGTGCGTTCTGCTTCATTGCCGTCTGATTTTTCTGCAAAATCAAGCATGGCCGTTTGGTATTCCCCAAGGGAGTATGCCAGATGCCCGAAAACTGCGGTATAGCGTTGGAGCATCATCGCATCGGCAAAGTTCTGGATTTCTTCAAATTGCAAAGAATTGGTTGCGGCTTTTATGGCAAACTCCACATATTTCAGCGCATTGTCCACAGTAAAGACTTTTTCAATCCGTTCTCTGTGCTTTGAGATATTCATATAGGAGAACGGCGGTGTTTGACTGAGAATATCAAGCATCGTCAGAGCAGCTTCCGTTGCAATAGGACAGAGTGCAGAAGCATCCTGTCCGGCGTTTAATATTCCAAGCAGCAGATTGATTTTCTCGCATTGCTCGTTCATCTTTGCGATGGTATCCGCAGGGACATTCAGCGCATCACAGGCAAGAGCGCCGACAGGAAGTGTTTTTCCCTCATATATGACCGTATCCTGCCAAAAATCCAATGTCATCAGTTCTTGGTTCATGCTTGCCCCTCCTGTCCTGTTTTTTCATTTTCTTAATTCTATCATGCTAATGTAAAGAAATCTACATCTATCCATAAGTTGTCCTGTTTTTTGAAACGGGGTTGTCCTCCGATTAGCCTGTTTTTTGAAAAATCCGGCATAACCATAGTAGAAGGAGCCAAACCCCTGCCAATCACGGCGGGTGTTTCGTGCTTTCTAAATACTATGAACGGAGGTTTTTCTATGACAATCTATGAAATCATCAAGGCGGCAATCAGCGTAAAGCAAGCCGCAAAACACTACGGGCTGAATGTCAACCGCAATGGTATGGCTTGCTGCCCGTTCCACAACGACAGGCATCCGAGCTTGAAGCTGAACGAGGATTATTTCTTCTGCTTCGGCTGCGGAGCCAAGGGGGATGTAATCGACCTTGTGGCAAGACTGTTCGATCTGAGCAGTTATGAAGCAGCGCAAAAGCTGGCTGCGGACTTCGGGCTTGACCCGAAACCGCCCACTGCCGCAGCTATGGTCAAGCCAAAGCGTCCCTATATCCGTCAGTTCCGGGAGAATGAAATGCTGTGTTTCCGGGTGCTGACGGATTATCTGCATCTGCTGGAAGATTGGAAAATACGATACGCACCCAAGACACCGGAAGATGCTCTGGATGACCGTTTTGTGGAAGCCTGCCAGATGCACTGCTATATCGAATATATGGCAGATGTGCTGACGGTGGGTGATCTGGAAGAACGGGTGGCATTGGTGGACAAGCTGATGCAGGACGACAAAATTGCTTTTCTGCAAGAGTATACCGCACGAAAGAAAAAGGAGGTGGCGCACCGTGGCGAAGAACCGGAAAACGCCTAATATGAATTTTCCTGTCTGGTTTGACGGGCAGAACATCAACGAAGCTCTGTTTTGTGAAGAATTTCTGCATGAGCGCAGAATCATCTTCGCAAACGGAGCTTTTTTCACGCCCGATGGTCGAGTGACGGATGACCTTCCTCTGCGTTGGGAGATTTACGACAAGCTGAAATTTTGTGCCGTGAACAACATCCCACGGAAGATCACCAACATTCTGGAAGTGCTGAAACTGGAAGCGCAGGTGTCTGACTTCCCTCCGGAGCAGGATCGCATCCATGTTGCCAACGGTACGCTGCTCTTGAACGGCACTTTCACCGAAGGCAGACCGGCTATCGTGCGAAGCCGTCTGCCTGTCGGCTATAATCCCGATGCTCCTGCACCGGTGATCTGGCTGAACTTTCTGGATGGGTTGCTTTACGCCGAGGACATTCCAACTTTGCAGGAGTTTATCGGCTATTGCCTGATTCCCTCCAACAAGGGGCAGCGCATGATGGTGATTAAAGGCAACGGTGGCGAGGGTAAATCTCAAATCGGTGCGGTGCTGTCCACCATCTTCGGCACGAATATGAAAGACGGCAGCATCGGGAAGATTTCTGAAAACCGTTTTGCCCGTGCCGATCTGGAACACATCCTGCTGTGCGTGGATGATGATATGCGGATGGAAGCTCTGCGTCAGACCAACTATGTAAAATCCATCGTGACTGCACAGGGCAAAATGGACTTGGAACGCAAGGGCAAGCAGAGTTATCAGGGCTGGATGTTTGCCCGGTTGCTGGCATTCAGCAATGGTGATCTGCAAGCCCTATATGATCGCAGCGATGGTTTTTACCGCAGACAGCTTGTGCTGACCACCAAAGAAAAGCCCATGGACAGAGCCGATGATCCTGACCTTGCAGAGAAGATGAAAGCTGAAGCCGAGGGTATCTTCCTGTGGGCATTTGAAGGCTTACAGCGGCTTGTTGCCAACAACTTTAAGTTTACGGAGAGTGACCGTATCCGGAAAAACCGGGAAGCGGTCAAGCGTGACAACAACAATATCTTTGATTTCATGGAGTCGGAGGGATACATCCGATTGAAAGCGGATGCTTCCATCAGCTCTAAGGATTTCTATGAAATCTACCGGATGTGGTGTGAGGAAAACTCCCTTGCACCGCTGAAAGCCCGTAGCTTCAGCGATGCCATGATTGCCAATGCCGGGAGATTCAATCTGGAGCATTGCAACAACATCACCAACTCTGCCGGACGGCGGGTGTGGGGCTTTATGGGCGTGGAAGCTGTGGCAAGACCTCATATAAATGGATTTTACGATGTTTCGCCGTGTACGTACGTACCGGAGGACTGGCGGGATTGATTTTGCCAGTCATGCTCTGTACGTATGTACGCAGCATTTACCCCTGTTTTCTTCCGTTATAGGAAACAGCAGCTTTCAAAGCTGACCTGTTTTCGGGCATTAAAAATCAATGGTAATGGAAACAGCAAAGTTTTTGACCGCAGGACGAAACTATTTCACGAAATCGTGCTTCTCTGAACCGTGTACCCTGTTCACGGAACAATGGGTGTTTTCACTGTTCCAGACCAAACCACACAAAACGGCAAAGTGGGATATGGTCATATATGGACAGGACATCACAAGCGAAATTCTGAACGGATTTCGGAGATTGCAGATTTTTCACTGTTCGGTGCATCCACTCCACCTTGGAGCGCAGAGGTTGCACCGACACATGAACTGAATTATGGAGGATTTTATCAATATGAATATACGCAACGAAATAAAGGCACAGATCATCCGTGCCGGGATGACCATGCAGGAAGTTGTTGACCTGCTCTCGGACGAGTACGGATGGAGCGACAGCGTTTCCAACCTGTCCGCAAAATTACAGCGGGAAAGTATACGATACAAGGAAGTATTGGAGCTTGCCGCTGTGCTTGGTTACGACATCGTATGGCAGAAAAGACGGGAGAAGTGATACCCCGGCAACAGCCCTCCGCATCTCCCGTCCCCATAGGCGCACCGCAGTGCTGCCCATGGACAGGCAGTGAAAGATACGGTTTTCGCTGCCATCGTCTGCAAGAAATGTTCCGCAGAACAGCTTCATGCAGACGGGCTGACCAAGGTAAAAGGCGCAGACATTTTGCCTTGGTCAGCAGAGGTCACCGCAGTGACCGCATTCCCCCTCGGGAGAGCCCTCGGAGAGCCCACGGCACTTTGTAGCCAGCATGGATGAAAGTGTAATAGTGGGTTATTACACTTTGAAAAAGTGCCGTTCCTCAGCCCTCCGCTGTCTGCAAATCTTAAAGAAAGGACAAAAATCTATGGCAAGAAATGATGGAATTGATCGTACCTTAGCCAGAAATCAGGACTTGGAAACTCCGGATGATGTGACAAAAGTACAGGAACACAATGAGCGTGAAAAAGACCGTTATTCCAATGTGGACATCGTGCCGGAACGTACTGCGCTGAATGTTCACTTCAAGTCTCCCACTGACGATTATGTAAAAATGTTTGAGCAGATGGAGCAGGACAAGATCATCTCCACCAGAGGGCTGAAACCGGATGCCGTCAAATATGGCGAGTTGGTTTTCGATGTGAACTCCGCTTATTTCTACAACCACGGCGGCTATGAGTTTGCAAAACAGTTTTATGCCGATGCCTATAAAGCCGCCGTGGAGATCGTGGGCGGTGAGCAGTATATCCTCTCCGCTGTAATGCATGCCGACGAGCGCAACCGGGCAATGTCGGAAGCTCTGGGTGAGGATGTGTACCACTATCACCTTCATGTGGTTTATATCCCGGTGGTGGAGAAACAAATCCTGTGGTCGAAGCGATGCAAGGATGAATCCCTCCGGGGAACGGTAAAGGAAACGATCACACAGGTCAGCCGCAGTAAGAAGTGGGAATCCAAACCCGTTCTTGATGAAAACGGAAATCCTATGTTGAACGCAAAAGGGAAAAAGATTTTGAAGTCGTCCTACAGTGTGCTGCAGGATGACTTTTTCAATTTCATGCGAAACGCTGGTTATACCGATGTAGAGCGTGGAGAATGTGGCAGCACCGAAGAACATCTGACGGTGACACAGTTCAAGGTACAGGCCGAACAGCAGCGTTTGGAAGCTGTGACCGGACAGGTGGCACAGGCCGAGCAGAGCTTAGCGGATGCCAAAGCTGCCACGGAGAAGCAGAAAAAGAAACTGGAAGCTCTGAAAAAGGAAACTCAGGCTGCTAAGTCTGTTGCTATGACTGCACATGAGATTGAGTCGATGGGCAAGAAAAATCCCATTACGGGAAATGTTACCATGACGGCGGATGAGTGCCGCACGCTAAAGGATTATGCGGTCAGCAGCTTTGCGGAAAAGTCTGAGAAGCTGAAATACAAGCAGAAATTCGAGCAGGCAGATAAAAACGCAAAGATATGGAAAGACCGTTTTGAAAAACTGAACAAAGACTATGAGGAGCTGAAACAAAAAGCCCAGCCTTTCCTGGATGCGATTGAGATTGCATCTGAAAAGGTCTGGGCTTTTATCAATGCCATCCTCGCCAGGGGAAAGGAACTGTATGAACACAAACACCCTGCCCGCAATCGTGGACAGGACATGGAAATTTAAGAAAGGAACTATTTGCCTATGAAGAAAACCGTAGATGAAATTAACAAGATGATTATGGAAGATGCCCCGATGGAAGAAATCAACGATGCCATCGGCTATATTGATATTTGCTCCTGCTTCGATCCGATTTTTGAGCCGCCTATTGATTTTCTGGAAGAATGCCGCAAGCGTTGGGAAGCGGCACAGTCCTCTTTCTGCAAAACCATTGAGTGCAAGATCGGAAACACATGGTATGTGATTGAAACGGAGTGTGATGGAAATGAGCCACTTACCGACAAGGTAAAACGGCTCATTTTTTCTGACAAGGGGGTGATTTGTTAATGACTGCGACACAAAAGCATGATATAATTCCAATATGCACAACGGTACTGTCGGCTGACCAACCACCGAAGGAGGATATTATGTTGGATCAGCAGAAAATTACCATTCTCTATTGCCGTCTGAGCAACGAGGATGCCCAGGAAGGCGAGAGTAACAGTATCGCAAATCAGAGAGAGTATTTAACCCGATATGCCCGTGACCACGGGTATACAAACCTGAAAATTCTGGTGGATGACGGCTATACGGGGACGAACTTCAATCGTCCCGGTGTGCAGGAAGGCTTTGAGCTTGTCAAGCAGGGGCTTGTGGGCTGCTGGCTGGTCAAAGACCTCAGCCGCTTTGGTCGTGACTATCTGACTGTTGGACAATATACGGATATTATCTTTCCGAGTTATGATGTCCGCTTTATCGCTATAAATGATGGCGTAGACAGCAACCGGGGAGACAGCGAGGGCTTCGCCGCAATCCGTAATCTGTTCAACGAGTGGTATCCCCGTGATACCAGCAAGAAAGTCCGTGTCAGTTTGCGGCAGAGAGGAACCAGTGGGAAGCACATGGGCAAACCGCCCTACGGATACCGCTGTGACCCGGAGGACAAGGATCACTGGATTCTGGATGAAGAAGCGGCTCCGGTAGTCAAGCTCATCTTCGACCTTTGCATTGACGGCAAAGGCCCGGAGCAGATTGCAAGGATTCTGGAAGAAAAGCAGATTATGACCGCAAAGGCACTCTATGCCAAGCGAAAGAAAAAGCCGATGCCGGAAAGACCGTACCACTGGGGCAACCAGTCCATTGCAGGGATTTTGGAACGGCAGGAGTACACAGGCTGTACCTGCAACTTCAAGACTTATTCCAAGTCCTACAAGCTGAAAAAGCGGATTCCCAATGAGCCGGAGAATATGTTTTATCTGCCGGACACACAGGAAGCGATTGTATCTCAGGCACAGTTTGACAGGGTGCAGGAACTGAGGAAAAACAAACGCCGCCCCGCAAAAGCGGAACGGCAGGGATTGTTCTCCGGGCTTCTGTTTTGTGCCGATTGCGGCGGCAAGCTCCACTTTGCCACAAGCAAAAGCTTTGAGGGCAAGCAGGATCACTACGTCTGCAACAACTACAAGAGCAACCGTGGTACTTGTACTGCCCACTATATCCGGGAAGATGTGCTTCGTGAAATCGTTCTGGAACGCATCCGGGCAGTCAATGAGTATATCCGAAGCGATGTGGACGGTTTTCAGGAGGAATGGCTGCAATGCCGCAGGACTGACCAGGAGCGCAGCATCCGGGATGACAAAAAGAAGCTGGAACAGGCAAAGAAACGCCTTGCCGATCTGGATGTCATCATCGCCCGGCTGTACGAGGACTATGTTCTTGGAAATCTCAATCAGGACAGATACAGAAAGATGTCTGCGGACTATGAAGCGGAGCAGGAACGGTTAAAGCTCGAAATTGAAGTTATCGAAGAATGGGTGGAACAGCGGGAAGAAATGAACGACGGTCTGGATGCCTTTATCGCCCTGACACAGAAATATGTGGATGTGGAGGAGCTGACACAGACCATCGTGAACGAGTATATCAAGAAAATCATCGTCTATGCCCCGGACAAATCCAGCGGCAAGCGCAAGCAGAAAGTGAAGATTTTCTTCAACTTCGTGGACGATGTAGATATTCCCGTTATTTCCGAGCCTATCATCACGCAAACAACCTATGAACACAGAAAAACGGCGTGACCTTCGGGTCACACCGTTCTCTGCGACAAAATAGTTACTTGTCACTATTAAGCCTTGATTTTCCGGGGTTTTTGAACCATTTTGATACGGTCTGAACAGCAGATTATCTCTTGCTGAACTGAGGTGCACGACGTGCAGCCTTGAGACCGTACTGCGCGAGTTTTTGAGCTGTTTTCCCTTGATACTCCGGGCTTTTCCGGCTTTCTGCCTCTCAGTTATCCGGTGTGCGGACCATAAAAAACGGCCTTTTTTCATTCAGCAATAGCCTGATGAAACGCACCATTTACTACCCCAAACAGCTCCTCTGGTTTATTGTACTTCACTTTTGCATAGATGTCCATAGTTGTTTTGCTGTTTTCGTGTCCGGCCAGGTATTGGACGGTCTTTGGATCAACACCAGCATAGAGAAGATTGGTAATGTAAGTGTGCCGCAGCTGATGCGGGGTTACATCAAAGTCCAGCGTATATCTGATTTTGGGTTGATTTTTCTGGGTCATGCCCAGCGTTGGGGTAACCGTGTATTTGATGCTCTGCCCATTCACATACTTATAATAGTTCCGGGGCTTAGTGGAGCGGACAACGACATACTGCCACACTCTTTGAAACTGCGAAGCAGCCAGCGGCTCCCCTTTGCTGTCAGCAATCACATAATCTGATATGGAATTTTCTTTCGTTTCTCTCAGACAATCCACCAAACACTTCGGTATCGGAATATCCCTTTTTGCCGCCGGAGTCTTTAGCACCGTAGAAATCACGGGTCTGTTATGCTCTGTACGCCATGCCCGCCTCACCGATAGATAAGGTGTATCCTCGTCCAGAAATACACAATCCCATTGCAGTGCAAGAATTTCTTCCCGACGCAGACCGGAATACAAACCGAGCATAATAAACAAATATGGAGGAAGTCCCTTGACTGTATCCAGAAGCACGGCTACCTGCTGATCTGTCAATGCCTCCTTCTTTTTTGTCGGTTTTCCGCCTTTACCGGATATTCCCGCACAGGGATTGTGTTCAAGAATTTGGTTTCTCTCTGCCGCATAAAAAATGCACTTGAGTAGCATATTGACCTTATTGTATAAGCCTTCCGATTTCTTTGACAATGGAACAAGCGCCAGCCGAATATCGTCAGCGGTCACTTCTTCCATATACATCTCTCCCAGAGGTTTTATGATATAGTTTGTCATATCCCTCGTATAACCTCTGAGTGTAGACGCAGACACCTTTGCCGACTGCATCAGCAGCCACTTCTCTCCATACTCGGCTACTGTCGGGTGCTGCCGGTGAAAGATAATTTCTTCCACCTGCTTCCGGGCCTCTAACTGCTTCTCATACAATTCCTCACAAGTAGCGGCATACAAACTCAACTCTTTTCCATCTGCATCCGTAATCCTGGTTCTGTAATACTGGATTCCTTTCAATGTAATGGTCCCGTACTTCGGGATCTGTGTTTTCTTTTTTGCCATCTTTGATCGTCCTTTCTTGATAATGTGTAGTCTCCGTATCTACACTCTCTTTTTATCAGAAAGCCTCGATTTAATCAAAGATACGGCTGAGGTAAAACAAAGAGCGAGACATCCTTGCCTCGCTCCTGCTTCATTTCCTATTTGTTATTACTGTGCTGCATCCCAGCTTGCAAACGCACAGTTCATTGATCTGACCAGCTCATCTGGTCTGTTGTACTTAACCTTTGCATAAATGTCCATGGTAATCTTGCTGCTTTCATGGCCTGCCAGGTATTGAACCGTTTTGGGATCTACCGATGCATGAATGAGATTGGTAATGTAAGTATGCCGCAGCTGATGGGGTGTTACTTCAAAGTCCAGACTGTAAACCACTTTTCCGTTATGAGCAGCCTTTTCTCCCAAGACAGGTGTGACAGTATGCTTTACTCTTTTTCCATCTTCATACCGATAATAGCTCCGCTCCTTGACCGTCCTCGTAACAATATACTGCCAAAGTCGCTTAAATTGCGTGTAGGACAGCGGTTCGCCATCCCGGTTTGAAACCACATACTCCGAAGTCGAAGTTTCCTTTGCTGCTTTCAAACACTCAGCCAAGCAAACAGGAAGGGGGATATTTCTCTCCGCAGCCTTGGTTTTCAATTCATCCGAAATCACCGGTCTGTTATGTTCGGTGTGCCATGCCCGTCTTACCGTCAGATATGGAGTATCTGTATCCAGATATACTGAATCCCATTTCAGAGCAAGAATTTCTTCCCGGCGTAGCCCTGCATATAAACCAATCATGACAAAGACATAAGGCGGCAAATCTCGGATAGCATCCAAAAGGCGCTCCACCTGTTCATCTGTCAAAGCCTGACGATCCTCTTGTGGAATACCGCCACCTTTTGTTGTCAGATAAATCGTTGGGTTGTGGTCAATAATCCTGCTTTCCATCGCTGCGCGAAAGATAGATTTGTAAAGGATTACCACAGATTTATAAACCGATGCAGATTTTTTGGAAACCGGAACAAGGGCAAGCTGAATATCATCCAGGCTAACCTCACCCATCCGTTTATCTCCCAATTCCGCTATAATATGCCGCCTAACCTTTGAGGTGTAATCCGTCAAAGTAGTAGCTCGTACATGAACCGACTGCATCAGCAGCCACTTTTCACAATACTCTGCAACTGTGGGCGTTTTCCGATGAAAAGTGGCATTCTCAATCTGTTCCAACGCAAGCGTTTCTTTATTGTATAGTTCTTCAGGTGTTTTTGCGTAGATAGCTACGAGCTTACCATTCGCGTCTTTGATTCTGGTCCTATAATATAGGACACCTCTTTTCATAACTGTGCCATATTGAGGAATTATTGTTTGCCGTTTGGCCAATTCCGTCACCTCCTAAGAATAGACTCCAGCGCTGTATCTATGTTTTATCAGACCATTATGATTTCGACAAGGATACGGACCGGCTCACACTCCAGCTCTGCGAGGTTTACGATAAGTTGCGTTCTTTTCTGCTGGCTTTGCTCTGTGGGTGCATTTTGCGATATACTCCTGAAGGCCCGCTGAAGTAAAGTACACACAGCCATTCTGCACATATTGCACATAAGAAATAAGACCATTGTTACGGGCCGCGTCCAGCGTTGCAATGCTGATACCTAAAATTTCTGCTGCTTCTTTTCGTGTAATAAGTTTTTCCATAAAGCATATTTCCTCCAATCTGTCAAGTTTGTCATCGTGTTTGTTCAAAGCCACATGAATACGCTGGCAGCCGAAACTGCCAGCGCATGGTATCTAATTTTGAACAGGAAGCTGCAAACGCTTCCTATTTATATAACTCAGCTTTCATCACATTTGCCACGCCCCCTGACGATGGGAACACAACAGGTCTCCGCTGGCGCGGCTGTCATAACTCCGCAGCACCGTTCGTATCGTGTGCCGCAGGGTTCCCCCCAAGTCTTTGGCGGGCCGTGAGGAAGTATCTTTAAGCCCCCATGCAGTCATCGCGCCGAATCTGCCACAATCCGTTTTATGAAATCGTAGATCGCTCCGAAGCAGTTCTTTCATCACCTCCCTGACTGCTCCATCTTCGCGGCGTTTCATATTCGCTCGTACATGGGTTATGTACCTGTTGTGCTGTCTATTCGATTGTCAATGTACTGATGAAGGAGGAAAACTTGTCCTTCTTATTAACACTGACAAAAAAGGCAAAAAACAGGCGCATCAAATGAAATTTTATCAAAAATATTTTACAAGCTGCTTTAATCCACGGCGGATACTGTCTCGGACACGGCTTGGGTCTACACCTTCTACTTCGGCAATTTCATTTACCGTCATTCCCAGATAGTATCGGGCATAAATCCTCTTTGCCTGTTTCTCCGGCAGCTTCATCACAGCGGCATAGACCTGCTCCTGAAACTGTTTTTCCTCCAGAAGCATCTCCGGTGTTTGCGGCTTCAATAGCACCGCATTTTCAATGCCATTCTCGCAATCCAGAGAATACTGTGCTTTATAACGATACATCTTTCGCTCATACGCAGCCTCCGCACGTTCAGCTGCTCGAATAGTCTCCATTACTTCCTCTGTCACATCTACAAAAAAGTCTGTTGTATAAACATCAGGATAAAGTTCCCGAAGGTTAATTTTCTTCATTATGTACCTCCATTTCGATTCACGGGTGATTGACGGGTGAATCGAATGGAGGCGGAGACCGACACCGGCAGACAACCGGGTCATCTCCGAAAAAATGGCAACAAAAAACGCCAGATTTCCGTGAGGGAAAACTGGCGCGCCAAGAACAGCCATTATTATACTGAATTACATGGAACGATAATGCCGATGCAATGTTATACTTGCCCGGAGGAGGAGCAATGCTTTTTTTAACTGATGTAGATCATGTGAGCTTTGAAAAAGCAAACGAGACACGGCAAAATAACCTCCAATCGGCTACCGTGTCCCTGCAAGTCGTTATAGGTTTGTGTAAACGCAAAGAAACGGCGGCTCTGATTTCTCAAAACCGCCGCCAAAGTAAGTAGAGTAAGCGCACAAAATCAACCTGCCCAGCTACGGTTTTTTTCTTTCCCCATTGGGCGGGGCAGGCTCTCGTCGTATATTGAAATAAAAAAGGACCGATAACCACAAGTGAATTTACCTTGTGTATTATCGGCTCTGCGTCTGTGCGTCTGGCTCTTGAACGATGGATAAATTTAGTTTTCTTACCGTAATCAGGGTTTCATGTTTGCATTTAGGACAATATAACGGAAAGTTTTCCAGTACTGTATCATCGCGGATTTTCAATCGCGTTTTGCTGCCGCAAAAGGGGCATAAAATCCATTCTATCTTCATGTTATCTTCCTCTGTGCTTGGCTTTCTTCTTTTCCTGCCGTATGGCAAACTGACGGTCTTTCTCAGCCTCTTTCTGCTCACGGCTCTTGGTTTTCCGTTCCAGCTTACATTGCTCATGCTGGAGTTTCAACGCCTGCTGTGCCTTTGTGCCAATGCCTTTATCTTGCAGTTGACTTTGAATTTCGCGCTGCATTCGTTTGGGATTGATTTTTCGCTCTATGGCTACTTCGGTCTGGATCGGGGGACTGAATTTCAATTTATGCCAATTCTTCAGCAGAAAATCATAGACCTCATAGTCTTTGGGCTCTGAACCAAAAGTGATTTTACATACCTCGTACTTACCGCTATCAGTTCTTTCATATAGGCCGATCCAAAATGGAGCTTCAAACAGGATGGTCAAACTGCTTTGGAGGACTGTGCTCATTCTTTTAAGAACTGCCCTTCAAAGTGATCCAGCCATTCCAAAAGGGCGCGATAGAGAAGCTGCTGCTGCTCAAAAATCGTTCTCCCAACCAAAGGAATGTCTGTAAATTCCCGCGCATAGCCCTCGTTGGATTCAGCCGAGGACTGTATGCTCTGGCGCAAAGCCGAAACCAGCTCCAACGCTTCGACCTTGTCCATCTTGTTCAAATTGGTAATGACCACATTGAAATCGAATAGCAAGGGTACTGGGCCAGCGACATAAGAGGCCATCAGCTCCTTGAAATACGCTCTGCCCTGATCGGTAATAGAATAAATGGCTTTATCCGCAAACTTATCGCCCTTGACAATATCGCTTTGCAGATAACCCTTTTCGCTCAACTGGAGAACCTTGCGATAAATAGAAGGTACGCTTATTTTTGTCCAGCGGGAAAAATGGTGGTACTCCACATCCTTTTGAATGTCATAGGCGCTTTGCGGTTTTTCCAATACAATACCAAGTATGACTAAATCGATTGACGACATAACTACACCTCCAACTTTTACTATTGTCAATAGTACTATTGTTGATAGTAAAAGTCAAGGAGAAGTACCTTATATTTCCGAATTGGACATAGCCTGTTTTTCAGCCATAGACAATTCCCGATGAAGGTGTAACGCCATAAATACAGTGATTACTACGGAAATTACATCTGCGATGGGTTGGGCATATAGGATTCCGTTCATTCCCCATACCATAGGCAGCAGCAAAATGACAGGAACAAAGCAGACACCTTGTCTACATGCTCCCAAAAAGAAACCTGCCGCACCTTTACCCAAGGCAAGGAACAAAGAGGAGTAAACCGTGTAGAAACCAAAAAGAATGAATGTGATCCCATTTGTAAACAGTGATTTTTGACCCACTAAAATCATTTGATTATCTCCCTCAGTAAATTGAGAGATAATCTGCGTAGAAAAAACGGCCATCACCAAGCCTACAACTAAGCAGAAACTTGTAGACCAAATGATTGAGGTTTTGATTGCTTCGCGCAGGCGATCAAACTTCTTTGCCCCATAGCTGAATCCAGCAATAGGCTGGAACCCTTTCAGAAATCCAAAGACAACAAGAGTTCCCATAGAAGTAACTCGCGTAACCGCCCCCATGCCTGCAATGACCGAATCGCCATAATTGCTGGATGCGCGGTTAATTAGCGCAATCGAAAGACTTGTTAGCAGTTGGAACACCAAAGTGGGAACTCCAATTTTCAAAATTTCCGTTATCATTTGCCTCGTAGGAGAAAACTCTTTTATGCTGAACGAAAATACGCTTTTTTTGCGCAGAACATAGGTAAGATAAACAAGCGTGGATACCATTTGCGAAATTGCTGTGGCGATTGCTGCACCTTCTACTCCCATGTCCAAAGTATAAATGAAAAGAGGGTCTAATCCGATGTTCAATACGGCTCCCAATAGCAAGGCACACATGGTCGTTTTTGCTGCACCCTCGCTACTTACAATATTGTTCATTGTTACATTAAATACATTGAAAATACAGGACAGCACATAAATTCTTGCGTATGTCAAAGCATACGGCATAATTGTTTCCGTCGCGCCCAACATTACCAAAATTGGTTTAAGGAAAATCGCAGAAAGTAGGATGATAATAGCACCAATCAGAATACTGCTATACAATGCGGTGCTTGCCACTTTATCGGCGGTATCTTTATCTCCGCGTCCCAATAGTCTTGACAGATAAGATGCGGCTCCGTTACCGAACATAAGGCCTAAACCAACCACGACTTGTCCCAACGGAAATACGACAGAAATAGCACCCATTTGACTTTTGCCCAAGCCACTCACAAAATAGGCATCCACCAGATTATAGAGTGCATTGATCAACATCCCAATCATAATCGGTATGCCGAGAGCCATCAGCGCTTTTGGGATAGGCGCACTACCCAAAAGCTCAAGTTTGTTGTTGCGTTCATTCATTGTTAATACTCCTTTCGCTTCTTTAAGTATAATTTATAGTAGTATAGATTATAGTATACTACCGTATAAATCATAGTACTATAATTTATAGTATATGTCAAGAGAAGTCAGGCGTTTTATCTTGACAAAGAGTATAAAATCTAATACTATAATTTATAGTAAATTTGACAGTATTCTTTCATGCAGAAAGCATAGTGAAAGGGTGTGATTCCACATGGCAACCATAGATTTAATCGTGTTGGGAATATTGAAAAAGGAGCCAATGAGCGCCTACGATATTCAAAAGTTAGTAGAATATAGAAACATATCCAAATGGGTAAAAATCAGCACTCCATCCATTTATAAAAAAGCCATTCAGTTAGAAGAAAAGGGGCTAATCCGAGGCGAAATCGTAAAGGAAGGGAAGATGCCAGAAAAAGCGATTTATTCCCTGACGGAAGCCGGAGAAGCAGAATTTGAACGGCTCATGTTTGAGATTTCTGGAAAACCTATTAACATTTTTCTGGACTTCAACGCTGTTATTGTGAATTTGGATTCCTTGCCACCTGAAAAACAAAAATCGTGCATAGCAGAAATTGAGGAAAATATTAGTACTTTAAAATCCTATCTGGAACATAATATACAGAAAAAAGAAAATGAACCCAGTATTCCCGCAACAGGTATGGCTGTTTTGCGTCAGCAGTATGTACTGGTGGAAGCAATCCAAGCATGGATTGCTTCATTAAAAAAGAATATTGGATAAACAGGCAAGTACAAATCTATAAGAAAACGCCAGATGCAGAGGTGATACGCCCCTGGATCTGGCGTTTTCTTAATAAGCGCACTTCAAATCGGTATAACCTTCTTATTAACACTGACAAAAAACAGGCGAATCAAATGAATTTTTATCAAAAATATTTTACAAGTTGCTTTAATCCACGGCGGATACTATCTCGGACACGGCTTGGGTCTACACCTTCTACTTCGGCAATTTCATTTACCGTCATTCCCAGATAGTATCGGGCATAAATCCTCTTTGCCTGTTTTTCCGGCAACTTCATCACAGTAGTATAGACCTGCTCCTGAAACTGTTTCTCCTCCAGAACCATCTCCGGTGTTTGCGGCTTCAACAGCACCGCAGTTTCAATGCCATTCTCGCAATCCAGAGAATATTGTGCTTTATAACGATACATCTTTCGCTCATACGCAGCCTCCGCACGTTCAGCTGCTCGAATAGTCTCCATTACTTCCTCTGTCACATCTACAAAAAAGTCTGTTGTATAAACATCAGGATAAAGTTCCCGAAGGTTAATTTTCTTCATTATGTACCTCCATTTCGATTCACGGGTGATTGACGAGTGAATCAAATGGAGGCGGGGAACGACACCGGTATACAGCCGGATCATCTCCGAAAAAATGGCAACAAAAAACGCCAGATTCCCGCAATGGGAAACTGGCGCGCCAAGAACAGTCATTATTATGCTGAATTACATGGAACGATAATGCCGATGCAATGTTATACTTTCCCGAAGGAGGAGCTACGCTTTTTTTAACTGATGTAGATCATGCGAGCTTTGAAAAAGCAAACGGGACACGGCAAAATAACCTCCAATCGGCTACCGTGTCCCTGCAAGTCGTCATTGGTTTGTGCAAACGCAAAGAAACGGCGGCTCTGAAAATCAAAGCCGCCGTTTCAAATGGGCGTGTCAAATTGTCTGCTCTACGACGGCTTTTTTTCTTTTGCCGTCGTCCGGCAGATCAAAATATAACATTATAACTCGTTAATAGTTGCAGTAATTGGCATATTGCGAATTCGTTTTGCCGGGGCATGAACGGCAAGGATGCAGGAAACCGAAATCAACAGGACAATCATAGCAATTGACGTAGCTGGGATTTTCCATGTTCCCCCAAAATGGCTGATAATGATTTTTACATAAATCAGGTGATGGAGCATCAAGCCGAGTACAATACCCACAATCGCACCGCTGGCAGCATAGGTAATTGCCTCTGCTGCAATCATTTTTGTTACCTGTCGACTTTCCATACCAACCGCACGCATTGCACCGTATTGTTTAATTCTTGCGGATACGCCCATGGAAATACTGTTCATAATGTTCAGCACAGTAATAAGAGAAATAATTGCAAGAAAACCGTATGCTGCAAGTCGGAACACCCAATAAGAACCGTTGACATCGCTTTTTTCTTCTCTGTTGTCATTTATTAAATTTCCATCTGCCAAATCGAAGATTCTATTTACAGATGCTTCGGATATATCTTTTCCCAATACGACGCTTATTAAAGCGTAATTCCGTTCCCCTGTTAATCGCATATATGTTTCTTCCGAGCAAACGATAACGGGGGAACCACTGACACTTCCTACTCCTTCAGACAGGACACAAGCAACTTCCAGTTCTTCTTCTCCAATTTTTATTTTATCGCCCACATCCAAACTTGTGTATTCACTATAAATTGCCAGCACATACCTGGAATTGCCATAAACTTTTGACAAGTCTCCGCTTGCAACAGATTTTTTTGCACTGTCCATCATGGCATCTCCATAAGAGTACAAATCGACAGTCTTTCCCTCTCCATTTATTTCAGCAGGATACGCTATGTTGAACATCGTACCATAAGCAGAATCTATACCAGATATTTCTGAAATTTCTTCTAACACACCCCGGTCTATAGAATTTGAGTCATCCGGACTTGCAATCGAAATGTCCGGAGTAAAACTACTCACAGATGGCAACAGCTTATGCACGAGGTCCAAGCAAGCTGAAAACGCCAGAAACAGCACAATCATAAGGGCAAATGAGCCTGTCATAAGGAGTAGATTTTTCTTTGCGCCGGTTGCATGATGAATCCCAAGCGAAGTCTCTACTTTGAGAAATCTCGTTTTTGCTGCACGACCAACGTGTTGCGATACCTCTGCATTGCCGGATACAGCTGCTACTGGTGAAACCTTAGCCGCCTGCTTTGCAGGGGAATGGGCCGCAATAAATACCGTAACGATGCCGACGACAGCACCGCTGAGAATACCGCTGATGCTCACTGCAAAAAGCGGCATATCTACCCATTCACCTTTCACTAAAAATCTCAATATCAAACATAAAATCCAACAGGTCACAGTCCCCAATGCACAACCAATCGGAATTGCCGTTTTGCACCAGTTCAATGCTTCAAGACGAACAAATCTAACGATCTGCTGTTTGCTTGCTCCGATACACCGCATCATGCCAAAAAACTTTGTGCGTTGTGCCACATTGCTGTTCATACAGCTTGAAATCATAAAAACACCTGAAATCAAGATGATTACAAAACAGGCTGCCGCCAGCGGATAAAGCCCATCTACACTTTCGTTACTGCTGGCTCCCAGCATTCCCAAAACGCCCGTATTCTCTTTTATATTTTCAGCATTCAGATTGTATTGCTGTTTCAAATTTGCAATCGTTTTTTTTAGGCCGCTTTCTTTCTCGAAACGAATGTAGAATTGAGAATTATGTGCCACACCGTTCAAGCTACAAACCTCATTAAATGCTACACGGTTCATATACACGCAAGCACCATCAATGATTTTATTAAACTCGGTATCATCATCATAAAAGCCAGAAATCGTATATTTCAAATCCCCATCAGGAGTATTTAAGGTGATATTATCTCCAATCTTAACTCCCCAAAGCTCTTTTGCATCAGCACTAAGAGCAACCTCTTTTTCATTTTGCGGATAAGAACCCTCTGTCGGATAATTCATGATTCGTGCAGGATAAGTTTCCTCAACGCCATATAATGTCACATTTTTGCCGCCAATATAATAGCCTTTGTCTGCATCGACATTGATTGCATCATACCATGAAGAAAATGCAACATCGGAGTTTACTATGATTTGCTCTGCTTTATCATCAGGCACGTTTTGAAGAGAAATATGCCAATCTCCATGATTTTGACGCATCACCGTTGTTTCGGATTCTGTCCACATCTCCGCCATAGAGAAGATGGAAGTCACGAGAAATACCGCAAGAATGATACAAATGCGTGTCATGCGGCTTTGCCGCCTATGCACCTTTGCAGAAATAGGGATAAGGCTTAAATAGCTTTTCATTCGCGGCACCTCCCTAAATCAGTCAGAACACCGTCCGACACCTGTAATACCCGGTCTGCGGTCTGTGCGATACTGCGGTTGTGGGTAATCATAATAATGGTCTGCTCATACTTCTTTGACGCTTCTTTTAGCAGGGTGATAACTTCGCTACTGTTCTGCGTATCAAGGTTTCCTGTCGGCTCGTCGGTAAACTGTACCCCTATCCCCTTATGCCTTGAAAATAGGGGCTTTAACGGTATGTACATTTGTGTACTGTGTACATTTTCTTTATACGTTAAAAGCAAGCAGATCTTTTCTTTCCAGAAGTCCCCACTTGCTTTTATATATTAATAATACTTATGTCCATTGCTTGCTGCAATACATTTTTGTTTTAATTCTCGGCTTATTTCAAACCTTTCATAATATTCATCTGATTCTGTTTCAAATGCATATTTATATACTTTCACAACTTCTTCGCAATTACTTTGAAATTGACTTTCTTCAACTGTACTATTTCCATCTCCAATCAATCTATTTACAAATCTCTGGTAAGCTTTTAACTCTGGTAATACGCTTGCAACAAAAGTACTTTTCCCCTCTAAAAATTTTTTCTTTTCTGGAATATCAATAATATCAAGTAATATAATACATGCTACAAATAGTGATATAAAATATGACTCTGAACTTATGTATGTTCCTGTAGAACTTGGTACTGATTCAATTCGACTCTTGTAAATCAGTTTATCTCGCAAAGATAAGTGATAATAGTCACTCAACTCTTCCGCTAGTTGATGCAACCAATATTTTCTCTCTGTTCGTTGTTCAGAAAATTCTATTGACTGTTTTTGATACCGATCCATTACTGGAAGATTTATATTCACATCAAAAAACTTATTCAAATATCTGGTTGCATCAAATCCACTTCCATAATAACTTGTTATGGTATGTATTAACTGCTCCTTATTAAGAGACACCACGAAAATCACACGCTCATCATCAAAATAGTGTTTGATTCTCTCCAACATTTCTATGGCAAAAGATGGTCTGCAGCGATCCAATTCATCAATAAATATAATCAGTTTCTGCGCTCTTTCTACAATAATGTCATTGAAGATTCCTTTTACTCGTTCCCGGATTTCTTCCTCAGTCTGTACAAGTGATAAAATATCTACCTTTTTCACTTGTAGCTTTTCAGCTACTGTAAATGGATTCATCTTAAATTCACCTAATGAAATAGGTAACGTTGACAATGCTTTTATTAGTTTTTCACTAATTTTTTCAGAATCTATTTTCGTATCATAAACTCCCTTGCAAGTCTTTGTCATGACTAACAACAGGGACATAAGTGAATCGCTATGATTATCATACATCCATGCATTATAATAGATTGGCAAATAAGAATGCTTCAAATCTATTTTAGCCATCATTTCATTGTCCTTCAAATATTCATAAGATGGAATTTTCTCAATCGGATTTTCTTCATCTGCCCGTTGATTTGCCAACACATATTTTAACACTTCTTCAATCTGTCGGACAAAAAATGTCTTTCCATCTCCCCATTTCGCATCCAAGCTAATGCAGGCACTTTCATCTATGAGTTCTAACCCATCTATAAACTCTTTTATATCTTTATTTCTCCCAAAAGTATTGTTCTTTATGGATGTCCAGATATTTATATCCGTTGCTTCCTGAACATATTTCTTCATATATTGTATTCTCCTTTATCATGAACTCCAATTATGGCTGAATATAATTAACATCTCTATTGTCTCACACAATCTAAACATCAACAATACCTTTTTATTTCAACAACTACCAGCAGGCACGTTCTTCTCGCCCCTGCCAGCCGCTGATTATTTTCTTCTTCATTAAAAATTCTTGATCAGATTCAAATCTCTTTTATTTAATGCCTTTCGCATTGTTTCACTTTCTTTTCGTAATGTCTCGTTCTCTCTTTTCAGTTTCGCTACCTGTTGCTCCAGCTGCAGGATACGGTTGTCCATTGCCATATCTAAAATCTTTCTTCTCTTATCTACCATGCCAGCCTGTAGCTGCAAGGCACGATCTACTGCCTTTCGCACTTCCGGGTTCTTATAGAAAAATCCTCTGGACAGTCCGGTCTTTTGCATCAGTTTGGGAACGGTCACTTTATCCTCTTCTTCAATCATTTCCTGGATTGCCAGTTTTGCCCGCTGGATTTTCTCCACGCTCTGCTTATGGTTTACTTCCAGCATCTTGTCATATTTGCTCATATTCTTTCCCCCATCCGGCCAGATTCGCCCGGATCATCCGGCTCATCTCTGCCCTGATTTCTCTTGTTTCATCTGCGATGATCTGGAGGCTCATCTTTCGGTAAAATTTCACATTCTTTACGGATGTATGCCCCAGTAGTTTTGCGATGGTCCAGTCATCCAGATGCAGTTCTGTTAAGCGGATACCATATACATGGCGGAACATATGCGTTCCAAATCCGAACAATTCTCCTTTATCGTCCCGCAGGTCTTTTTTCTGAATCAGATCCATCACCTTATTTTGAACGGTATTGTACTGCAGGGGTCTCTTGGTATTTTTCTCATCCACAAAAATGTAAAGTGTATCTCCATACCTTTTCTTGGTATATTCCATTGCTTTTTCAATCAGCAGTTCCAGTTCTGCACTGATAGGCTTCACAAATGTAGTTGTTTTCATCTGCCGGATCTGGATCATAGGATGTCCGTCCTGCCGATACAGGCAGTCTGTCTGCAGGGTAAGGGTATCGGATATCCTTGTTCCTAACATCTGATGAATGACCATGAGTCGCTCAATCTGTTCATCCAGTTCTGCAAGCGCTGCATTAAAACGAATCAGCTCACTGTCTGAATAAGATTTCAATTTAGGCTGCACTTGTTTGGGAAGGTCACTGGTCAGGAATAAACTTTCCAGATGCGAATATCCATATAATTTTCCGATGGTTTCCAGCAGTCCCCGGAGGTTCGTCAGATCTGCCCGGTAATTATTTACGCCCTCCGCTTCCGTTGCAAGGTACGTCAGATATTCTTCCAGCAACTCCCGATTCAGTTCTTCTGCCGAATGGATATCGGGATATGTTTCTTTCAGATATTTGGATAGTCTCCGGATGGCTGTCAGTTCTTTGATAATTGTTGCAATCGCTTCATGATGTAAATGTTCATAAACTGCCTTTTTTGTTTCTTCCCGTAAGTCATCCTGGATAATCGCTGTAAAATTCAAAGTCTGCACATTTTTAATCGGATTCTTTTTATAGGCAATGTCCAGATTCTCTAATGTCCAGATATCTTTCTCAATCTCATCCCGTTCCTCTTTGGCTTCTGTAAATCGATATGCCTTCCGCACATAAGTGATGAGGCTCGATGGCACTGTCTTTTCTTTCCCATATACGCTGATTCCCTGCATGGTCAGTTTCTGCCCATGTTCCAGAAGCCAGCTTCGGATTTTTAGCAGCCATTGTTCCCACTCCAGTTCCTGCAGGCTCTCTGCCCGGATGTGCTTATCCTTTACCATTCTGCAAAATCTCTGATAGATCACTCGTTCCTGTATCATCGTTGCCAATGCACATTGTTGACTTCGTTCCTCAATAAATGAACGGAATTCTTTTTGGAGTCCTTTCGTTGGAAGTAGACCAAAATCAAAACAATGGGATTCTTTTACATTCTTTTTCTGTTTTTCATCTGCTCTTGCATAGCAGTTCAAATCTATTAGATATACTTTTTCATCCATGGAACTCTCCTTTCATCAGTTCCGCCGCAAAGCTGTGGGTTTCTTCCTGGAAGTATGCTTCACTGGCTTTTTCCAGTTTCTTTGGCATATAGTCCACATACTGCCTGGTCATTTCTTCATATTCATGCCCCAAGTAATCTCGTACCGCTTGGATAGAAATACCATTATCATAATAAAGCGTAGCCAGGTTATGGCGGTAATCATGGGATCTGAATATATATTCTCCATCTGCAATCTGATTTTTCTCACAGTATTTCAACATTTGATACCGTAATGTAGCATACTGGAATGCTCCACCTTTTTTGCTTTTAAACAGGTATTCTTCTGGTCCGATCTGATATTTCTTTTTGTACACCTGCACCAGCTTGTACAATGCTTCCGGAATGGGAATCCGCTTATACGTTTTCATTTTCACCTGATATACTTTCAGCCAGTAATCTCCATTCTTCTCTTCATAATCACCACCTGTCAGGGTACATACTTCGCTCCCCCGGATTCCGGTACACCATAAGTGCAAGAACATCAACCGCAGATGTTCCGGAAACTCTGTCAGCTTCGATAAAATTTCCGTATAGATTCTTTCCGGTACACTGCGGTCATGGTGTACATGCATTTCTTTCTGCAGATAATACGTATGCCGGAAGGGAATCTTCTTCAGATATCCTTTGACTACAAGGAAATTGTAAAACTGTAAAATCATAAAGATTCTTCCATTTGCTGTTTTTTCACGGGTATCCTGTCTCTGAACGGATTCCAGATATCTCTGAATCTTCTCTGCCTCCACTTCATAGATCGGCTTTTCCTCTCCATTGAAGTGTGCCAGGAATGTACGAAGTTCCAGCAGCTTGATTCGGATGGTACTGATAGATAAATCTGTGATTCCAAACAGATACCGCAGATATTTTTGCAAAATCTTTTGATTTTCCAGGTTGGTCACCTCTTTAAAGGATACCCATTCCACGGGCTTGCTTGGATTCATTCGTTCTCTGGAAAAATGGAAACGTTCCAAAAACCACACATTCGCATTCCAATGAATTTCCGGTGCCTGTAAAAATAGGATTTTTCTGCTCATCCGCAGGATACCAAACACAGCACTTTTCTTTTCCCCTCTAAAATGTTCTGAGAGTTCCTGCTCAAATTGCTGTTCTTTGGCCAGTGTCATTATCTCAATATCAGCTACTTGTTGCTTCGCACAAAATTGATAGAGCCTTTGCAGTGCCAGCAGTTTCTCTTTTCTGTAACGGCCTTTGTAGGTATGGATCACCTCTTTCAGCACTGTAAAAATCTGCATCTTCAAATTTTGGGGACACTCTAGTGTAAAATCCCATAGCAGTTCCTTTCCATCTTTGCTGGTCAGAAAAGATTCTGCTATCTCAATCTCCGGATAATGGCTAAGGCACATCCACTGTTCCTGATACTCTGTAGTATAGTTTCTTCTCCCTGCCAGTGTCTGCAGTTCTTCTTTCATCCGATGAATCACGATTCCATCAAATCCCCGCAAGCAGGTAATCGGTGCAAGAACGGTTTCGTTCCTTTCCAGATATTCTTCGTAGCGGACCCTTAGGACTGCGTCCATCTCTGAAATATCAGTAATTCCTTCTTCTATCAGGAACTTCTTTATCCGGTTTCGTATGGTTCCATTTACCTCTGTACAGGCATCCACCTGCTCACAGATTTTTTGTTCCAGTACTTCCCGCTCTTCCTGCTGTTCATAAATATGTAATTGATAAGCGGGCATGTTCTTCACCTCCTACAGGAGTTTCTCCACATCATAAAGAGCAGAATGTTTTGCATAATATTGGTCGCTGGCTTCCATAAGCTGGTCATCTACAAGGTTCAGATATTTGATGGTCGTATCGATGTGCTTATGTCCATATGCCTCACTGATCATTTCCAGTGGCCATCCGGCATCCCGCCTCATATTTCCGAAGTATCTCCGTAGCATATGAGGTGTCGTATGGATGCCTGTCTTTTTCTCCATCCGCTCCAGCATCCGGTAAACTGCGTCCACCTGAAGTGCCTTTCCTTTTGTCTCTCCTTCGATGTTTACAAACAGCATCGGCTGGTGTTGCAGAAATTCCCGGTACTTGGACAAATAAAACAGTAAAAACTGGAAAGTGGCATCACTGACTTTGGATCTTCGGTACGCCGCATTCTTCGCCCTTGCCTTGTTCTCATTGTCATCCCGGAAGAATACCCGGATGGTGTGTCTTTCATAATCAATATCTCTGGTATAATCTACCCCTAAAATCTCGCCGATCCGGTATCCGGTCTCTGCCAGCAGCATGATCAGAAGCTGGTCCCTGCAGTTGGTACACTGCTTCAAAAGTTCCAAAATCTCCTGATGCTCTGCCGGACGGACGTTTCGTTCTTCCTCTTTCAGATAGCCATTGAATGACCGGAACCGCAGCTTCCGTTTTACACCGATGGAATCATGGGTGGTAAAACTGTCATAATATAACACTTTCAGCCTTTCCATATCTGATTCCAGCTCTAAAAAACAGAAAAACCTGAACACGTCTTTTAAGTACGCATTGCAGGTTTTATTGCTTGGCAGTTTCTCTTTCTTTTCATGCAAATGGTTTCCGGCTTTCAGCCAGTGGAGAAATCCCACATAATGTTCATACTGTTCCTGGAATTCCAGTTCCGCCACCTGGGACAGTTCCATCTTTTTCTCATCCAGATATTCCAGATAGAACCGGATGGATTTTGCCCTGCGGCCAACGGTATTCGGGGAACGGTTTGCTCGGATCAAATGCGTCAGATACTTGGACGGGAACAGCACCATCTGCCAGCTCTGATGATCCCGGATTAAAAAATATTCCTGTTTTCCTTCCCAGATATGTTCCACTGCATATCGTGCCATTTTGCTCACCGTCCTTTCCTCTAACGCTATACACATTATACCCACTTCATGTTCAAATAGCTATTCATCAATACCAACAATCCCTCCAAAACCGCCCCAAAAACTGTACTAAACTTTTCCCCTAAAAGCGTCTGGAAAATAAGCACAAGCAACAAGGCTGGAAAGAGAATTTTGCCTATTACAAATAATACTCTACACCTTTCCGGCTGCGGATGAAATCCTGTACCTCTTTCAACTCTTCCGCTATCCGGCAGGACGGAAGCGCACACATCACATCTTCGTGATACTTGCCGCCTTTTACCGCCCGAATATCTAAAATAGACACCACACAAGTATCAGTTTCTGTCCGAATGGCTCTCCCAAATCCCTGGCGCAGTTTCTTCTGCATATCCGGCACAATGATAGATTGGATATAGGATTCCAAAGAGTCATACGTCTCCTTCTCTGCTTCACTGATCGGATCTGGTACTGCAAAAGGCAGTTTCACAATAATTAGAGAGGATACCATATCTCCCGGAAAGTCCACCCCTTCCCAACAAGAACCGGCTGCAAACAACACCCCATTTTCCATGGTCTTAAACCGTAAAATTTCTTCCTGGGAGTGTCTCCATACTTCCACCATGGGGAACGGCAAGCTGTCTCTTAAAAGCTGGTACACACTTCCCATCAGTGTATAAGAAGTAAACAGTACCAGCGTATGCCCATAAGTGGAACAGATCAGGGAATGGATATGATTTGCCACCATCACCGCCTCTTCCCGGCTTCCTCTCCTGCAATGATCCAACGTCTTTGGCAGGTATAGCAGACAATTCTTTTCGTAGGAAAAAGGGGACTCTGCCACATATTCCTGCACTCCTGCCCTTCCTTCCAGCCCGGTGATCTGCCGGGTGCGCAAAAAGCCTGCGCCTGCCTTTAGCGTTCCGCTGGTTAAGATGGCAGACACACCTTCTTCCCGATTCCATAACATCTTCCGAAGTAATTCTGGGATTTCCCGGCTGGCTGCACACAAAATGGGAAGCTGTTCTGTATCCAGACGCAGATAGCGGACATAATTCCCATCGCTGCTGCAAAAACACTCCAGCACATCCTTTGCTTCTTCCAGCCGGTTCCGTATCCACTTTGGAACACTTCGCTCCAGCTTTTCTAAAAGAAATTCCAGCATCTCTACGCCTTCCCACAGAGAAACCACACTATTTGTTGTATTACGGAACGTTTCCCGGATTCCTTTTCCAATTCGGTGTTCTGCACCAACAACATGCAATGCGTCATGCATGACTGTCCGCAGGATTTTTGCCTCTTCTTTCTGATGCTCCCGTTCCAGATAATATGCTATTTCCCGGATATCATCCATACACAGGTTTTTTCCAAACATCTGCCTTGCCGCTTCCGGTAACTTATGAGCTTCATCTACAATCAACGTCCGATAATCAGACAATAAAGGCTTGTATCCTTCTGCTCTGTGATATGCATCTGCCAGTAAATAATTATGATTACAGATTTGAATGAACACATCCTGTTTCCTGGATTCTTCCAGATATCTCTGATAGCGGCACATCTGCCTGCCCGGACATTCTCTTGGACAGAATTTCGGCACACAGACCAGCCTTCTGTCAAACCCGCTCAGATTCTTTACGCTATCCATATCGTAATGCTTTCGCAAGGACAGTAATGCTGCTTTTTGAACAGCATTCTTCTGTTTATGGCGGATTGCTTCGATTCGTTGTTCCAGCCTATTGTCACAGACAAAGTGTTCTTTCCCTTTTCGCACCACTGCCCGAAGCGGGGACTGAATGATTCCTTGCTCCAGCAGCACCCTGGACAAAAAGGGAATATATTCTGTTAAAATGGCTTTCTGCAATGCAATGCTGGAGGTGGACACCACCACCGGGCGCTGTTCCAATGGATTTCCTCGCCCTGTCAGCATGGAATACTTCCGCAATAATACACAGGCTACCAGATAGGCATAGGTCTTCCCAATTCCTACCCCTGCATCACACAAGGCAATCTGTTCTCCCAGCAGAGTATCCAGCATTTCATGGCATAGACGGATCTGCTCTTCCCTGACTGCCAGTCCCTGTTCCGGAAATAGCACCCGGAAGATCTTCTCCACTTCCTGATGCGCTCTTTTTTGATATTCAACTTTATAAAACATAGTACTTCTTTCCGCATGGCGTTAATACCACAAGAATACGGCTGTGACATTTTCCCACAGCCGCATGTATCTGATATCAACGACACACTCTTTTTTGATTTCTTATCGTTTCTTCTTTTCTTTGGCACCGTATTTGTCCTCGACTCCCCGGCTGCCACACCACATCTATGGTAGGGAACATTACAGGCGGATGCTTCGCTTGGCACCGCTCGCAGATTTTCTGAAAGTCTTGCTGATTACAACTTAGAGTCCATCCTCTTCCTTATGGGAAGAAATTCGTATCATTATCCCCCTCCGATGCTCCTGGCGAAAGACCTGCGAAAGTCCATTCACAGCTATAAGGAGTCGCTCAGAATGAGAACAGGCACTGACAGTTTTCTCACGAAATGATCCGCCATAGTCTTTGGACAGACCTTTCCATAACAATCCAGCAGTGCTTGTCCCCATCCGTCCTGGCGCTTATGCTGTCACGCTTCTATCTTTGGGAACGTACCTGTAATGCTGGTATGTGGTTGTCAAGGAACTTTAAAAGGAAAAACATCCCTTTACTTATTAGCCAGCAAACTTTCCTATTTTCTTTCTCCCATTTTCAATTTTTTTATTTTTTCTTTTAAACGGTTGATTCTCAGATAAATCGCATTTGGAGTCAATCCCATTTTTTCAGCAATTTGCTCTGTTGGAATATCCAACATCCGGAAAAATACGATCTGCAAAGTCTCTTTATCTGCCGAACGCAATAGATTAAAAAGTGCTTCGTTTTCTATTTCATCTAACAGAGCCTTTACTGTAGTTATGTTTTCCCTATCTGCACTGCACATAGTTGCTAAACTAATTTCTACTACATCTGAATTTGGGAATTGATGCTCATTATAATTCCTTTCCTTTTTGAAATCTTCCCAATCTTGTTCTCGTAACTTAAGAATGATTTCTTCCTGAACTCCCAATTCCCTCATTTTTGATTCCTCAGCTTCCTTCCACTGTTTCCATTTATATTCTTCTTTTGCTTTATTAAAAGCCATTCCTTCTTCCTCCGATCTGAATTTCTTGAAATCAAATCGGAGTGGTGGCGGTGACCTTGCCTTCTCACAGACAGAAGACCGTATAAACCAGAGTTTGCTCCACAAAAAGAAAGATGCCGCAATCCTGTTTTGAATTGCGACACCACCAAACGTTGTATATGAAGTTAGGTTTTTCTCTTTTGTAGCTCTTTCTGGCACATACACTGCTCCTTTATGTCATGGAACGGAGTCCATTCTTTCCATAAAGAAGTAGTATACAAAACTAAGCTGTCATCAGACTGTCAGTTGTCTGTCAAATAACTGTCAGTTTTTCTGTCATTTCTTTTACAATTATAACCAAATCTTACCATAAAAAGCAGGTTCCATTTTCAGAAACCTGCCTTCTATGATTCCTTATAACCTCTTAAACAATATCCAACCTCTTTTACACTGATGATTATATGTTCTGCACTTACATCTACTTTTTTCAATTTCCGTTTCAATCGATGTACCATACAGTAAATAATATTTGCAATATCCCCATGTGGGTACTCCTGCCATACCAGCTGATAGATCTGACTGTATGTATATACTCTTCCCGGTGTAGACGCTAACAGATATAGGAAATCAAACTCCCTTTTTACAACGTGGATTCTTTTATGCTCCCATTCTACTGTTCTTTGAAGTGGAAGGATTTCCAGTTTTCCAACTATGACAGGAACTTCTTCTTTTCTTTCCGATTTCCACTCTGTATAGCGGCGGATCAATGCATATGCCTGCAGGCTGATTTCTTCTGTACACAGTTGCGTCAATACTACATCCGCTCCGGCCTGAATGATCTTATTTCGCATTTCAGAATGATCCGGTAATAAAACAATCACAGGTGTTATCACCATCTTTCGGATGGTTTCTACAAGTTGGCATATGATTTCCGGTTCTTGCTTTACTGCAATTAAAATCAAATGATACGAGAACACTGTCAAATGAGAAAGGGCATCCTGAATATTTTTTGCCTGATAAATCTCTGTCTGCTGTTCCGGTAAAACCAAGCTTTCCCATAGCACTTCTCCTTCATCCGCAATTACTATAATTCTGTTTTTCTTCACACCCCCATCTCTCTGCTTCTCATATTACAATTCCTCCACATGATTTTCCGAATAATGATAAAAAATAGTTTCCAGTTCCTTACAACACCAGAAGAAATATTCACTACACGTTACATGAATGGTTGCCTCATCTGTCATGAGACTCACTTTTTCAAAACATGGTCTGCCATCAACTTTCAGCTCCTGCAATTGATGCTCCATGATCCAATAAATATCTCCACTTCTAAATGGTCTATGAGAAATATAACGGTAAGAAAATCCTTTCTTTCCTGCATTCGAATTTAAGACCTGATGTGCATATTCCTCATACTCTCCAGGAATCACTTCCCATAAGGGAATTACAGCTTCAGCAGTTTCACTTGCCCTTATCACTTTCAATATATCGCGCATAACAAAAGGCGGCATGATGCACATATCTTTGATTTTACTGCGCGAAATGTGTCCTCTTCCATCATTCCCAGACCACTGAATCACTCTATCACAGATTTCATACCCTTCTGAGGATGAACTGAGCAAAATTACATTCATATAAGTTGACATTTCTACTATTAATCTTACGGCGCTTTGAACCTCGTTTTCTTTCATATCTTGAAACAAACTTTGAAATATATATTGTTTTGAGGTATCAGCAACAAGTTTTATCAAAAACAGTATTTTTTTCTCTCCCAATGTTAATTCTTCTATTTGACAATTTTCTTTCATTTTCAAACCAGCAAGTTCCAGCATCGCTTGAATTGAAAGTGGATCATTTTTTAATGTGGGAAGATTAGAAAGATATTCCCTTACCTTTCTATCTCCCCCCCCCAAAAAAAATCAGTAATTTTTGCAAAGTTTTCAATTTTACAATCCAATACAGCGGATAAAAATGAACATTTTTCTGCTTCTTTTTCTGTATCGATCACAATACCAATAACTTCATACTTTCTTTTCATTATAAGAACACCTCTTTTCTATAGCTTAATTGTAAAACACAAATGTCACAGAAATGTCCTAATCTCTAAAAAATATTGTATTTTATTGCGTTTCTCATTTATAAAATTCCTTTTTTAAGACAGCATACTGAAAAACGGAGGTTGTAGCCCAATAATACAGCAAATAAATCCCGCTAAATACTGTCAATGTAACGATTCCATAGGTCAAGAATAGATTTTCCTGCAAAATTGCTTCTCCAAATACTTGATTTGCCCCTACAATCAGAAACATCATTATAATCATCGGAAGAATCGCCGGAATGAAAAACAGAACCCCTACTTCTTTTTTTATAAGGTTTCTTCTTGTTTTTTGTGCCACTCCCATTTTATCCAAAATCTGATAATTACGTCGATTATAGTCTATTTTTGAAAGTTGTTCAAAAGCTAATATTGTAGAAGATAAAATAATAAAAATAATACTTAAATATAAGCCACAAAAAGAAATTGCTGCAAATCCAGTTAAAGAGTTTTCAATGCCCCATGCCTTTACCGTTACGCCCATCGTTACCTGTTCTGGCAAACCTTTTCCATCCTGAAGTACAGGAGTCCATGCATTAGGATCATGTAAAAACTTCTTCAGCGCTTGTTTTAATTCTGGATATCCTCCATTTTCTAATTTCATTACCAAACGAATTTTTTCACCGGAAAGCTGGGTTGCCACTTGATCAGGCACTACCAGAATGTATCCTCTTGTGCCTGCCATTTGATATTGTTCCATCGGTTCTGTATAAATTGCTGTTTCTGCAATTCCGAGAACACTGCCCGCTAACAAAATTTCGCTTGTTTGCTCTAACGCTTTTTGAATTTTCTCTACATAATTCCATGTATCACAATGAATAAAAAATTCATTTGAAGACAGACTTACAGATTTTAATCCAAGCATACAACGTAAATGATTATAATCGGACAACGCTAATGCTTCCACCGGATAAGCATCTGTTGCATAAAGATAATAAATCAGTTCATCTTCTACGCTACATTGCTGCTTCGTAAATTCTATCATTGGCTGTAGGCATTCTTTCGTCAGTGGAGCATCCAGCGCAACACCCGCATCATATGGATAATAAGCCTCCATATTCGCCTTATATCCTGCTCCCGTAGAAAGACCTGCAAACATCGTACTCAGGGATACCGTTAAAAGGATTGCGATGACTGCCATAAGCTTTCCGGCAGAATCTACTTTTCTTCCAATCTGTCCCAAATAAAATAGGTTGATGTCCTTATATCTTCTACGTTTACTTTTATTCAAAAGTCTTAACAGCAATACTGGTAAATTACGATACATTTCGTATATTCCTATTGCTGATAAAATTACAGCGCCAATCATCCAAACGTAGAATACATTTGTTTGAACAGACATTCCCTTTGCCAACAGACAGCCTCCCGTAAGGATACATAATACCGACAGAATAATCAGTGTAATATGAAATCTTACAGAATGCTTCTTTCCATTTTCGTTTTTCTGATGATCATAAAGCATATCTACAATTTTACGTTTACGGATAACCTTTGCTGCACGCAATATTCCGATACCGTACATGAGCATAAAAAGTATAAAAGCTGTTGCAAAAGCCTTTATGGAAAAGGAAATATGATAGGTATGCGGCATCTCAAAAATATGGTTGATAATCTGCACCAACACTCCGGAAAGTCCAATTCCTGAAAAAGTTCCTATAAAGAATGCAGCCATTCCAATCACACCATTTTCAATAAAAAATAGTTTTTGAATATTTGAGGTTTCCATTCCCAGTAATTCATAGGTGGCGAATTCCTTTTTCCTTTGTTCCAGCATAAAGCGTATTGCATAGCTGATTACAAAAGATGCAATCAATGCTACAAGAACGGACATTCCCAATATGCCTGATGTTAGCATGGACATATTTTCAGACATAGAAAGGACGTCTTTTGAAAATCCAAGCGAAAGAAAGGAATACATCATGGCAGCAGTCAGAGTAATGGTAACAAAATAGATTACATAATTTCGTATACTTTTTTTCATATTTTGTATTGCGAGCTTAATATACATCACTTACCCCGCCTCCCATCATGGTAAGAACATTCAGGATTTTATCAAAAAATACCTTACGGGTGTCCCTGCCTTTTAAGATTTCAGTGAAGATTACACCGTCACGTAAAAATAAAATACGATTGGCATAGCTTGCCGAAAATGCATCATGTGTAACCATCAGAATGGTTGCCCCCAGATTCTCATTCATACTCTGCATGGTAGACAGCAGCATCTGAGATGAGTGGCTGTCCAAGGCCCCTGTCGGTTCATCCGCCAAAATCAGCTTCGGGTGATTGATAATTGCTCTGGCACAAGCACATCTCTGCTTCTGTCCACCGGAAACCTGATATGGATATTTATCCAAAATATCAGCAATATTCAGACTTTTCGCAATCTCTTCCACTCTCGGTTCTATTTCCCTGACCGGAATGTGGTTAATCGTCAGAGCCAGAGCAATATTCTCACTAATGGTTAAAGTATCCAGCAGGTTAAAATCTTGAAAAATAAATCCCAGATTTTCTCTCCGAAACTTTGCAATCGCCTTTTCTTTTATCTCAGTTACATCTGTACCATCCAAATAAATATGCCCTGCGCTTACCGTATCTATGGTAGAAATGCAGTTCAGCATCGTTGTTTTTCCTGAGCCTGATGCACCCATAATGCCTAAAAACTCACCTTCCTGCACAGAAAAATCAATATCCTGAATCGCTTTTGTTACATTGCCTTCATTTCCATAAAATTTTTGAATATGGTCTAATTTTAAAATTTCTTTCATGATACTTCACCTCGTCTTTTGATATTATGATTGTAACGGATTTCTGCCTGTGTTTGTATCAAGTTTTCTAACAAAATTCTAACAAAAATGTAAGAAATGCAGGGCTTTTCTTAGCCCTGCACCTGATGAATAAAATGATTGATTTGAAAGGACAGGATCATTGTCGTTCCTGTCTCGCCTGACTGAGCGGCAATTCCAATTCCCAGCTTATCACAAAGTCTTTTGCAAAGATAAAGCCCTATACCGGTTGCATTTTGCCGGATACGTCCATTTTGCCCGGTAAAACCTTTCTCAAAAATACGGGGCAGATCATTTGCACAGATCCCGATTCCATGATCTTCTACAAAAAGAAAAATCTGATCTCCCTGCACCTTGGTATAAAAGTGCAATACGGGATGCTCCCGGCTATATTTTACAGCATTGACAATCAACTGATCCAGAATAAATCGGAGCCATTTGTCATCCGAATAAACCGTCAGTTCACTCTCTTCTGTCTCTAAGGCAACCTGATTCTGCAATAAAAGATACTTGTTATCTGCAATCGCCTGATGCACCACATCAAATAACCGGATTTCCTGAACAGAATAATCCTTTTCCGTATATTCACTACGGGCATAATAAAGCGCCTGTTCTGTAAAGCGATTGGTTTTTTCCAGTTCCCTCATCAGTTCTCTGGTAAAAGGCTCTTTATGATTTTCACACAACAGTTTCATTGCAGTAATCGGTGTTTTGATTTCATGAATCCACTGCTCAATATATTCCCGGTACTCCTGTCTCTCCCTTGCTACTGTTCCAATCTGTTCCAGCATAGATTTGGACGCCATTTTTAAGAGTTGAAAATAAACCTGTTCTTCGGCATGTTCCGGTTCCGGAAGCATCTCTGACAACAAGTATTTTTCTTCCAGTCCTTCTGCCATCTTTACTAATCTATTTAATCTCCTTTTTCGCTGATGATAGGTAAACGTCAGTACACTAGCCAGTAACATCGTCCAGATGATAAGAATCACTGCAATACTATCTACATTATTTCCTACAAAGAACAGAAAAACCGATAACAATACCATACAGACGATATTGATGATGAAAATAGGGATTTTGTCTTTCCAATACTGTTTTCCATTCATAATGTGTACCCCTGACGGTATTTCGTTTTAATAAAGTCTTTAACACCAATCTTTGATAATTTTTCTCTGATACGTCCAATATTTACACTCAATGCATTATCATCTACATAGAGCTGATTGTCCCATAAATATTCAATCAGATCTGCTCTTGTGCAGATAGTTCCGGCATGTTCAAATAGATAGTACATAATCTTCAGTTCATTTTTTGTGAGTTCTGTTTGCTTTCCTTCCGCTTCTATTGTTCCAGTTTCTAAAGATAAAGAAACTCCTTGATAAGTCAGATGTCTGCTTTGTGTATCAGGATAAGCACGTTTCAGCAAGGAAGCAATCTTTGCAAGTAAAATGGCTGTGTGATAGGGCTTTGTAATAAAAGCATCTCCTCCAAGCATAATACTGTTCAATTCATCCATATCCGTATTGCAGCTGGTAACAAAGATAATCGGAGCCTGTGAAAAACTCCGAATGCCAGAACAAATGGTAAACCCATTTTCTTGCGGTAATTTAATATCCAATAAAATCAGATGTGGATTTATTTTTCGCACTTGTTCTGTTACATCAGAAAAATCTTCAATAACAGATGTGTGATATTTATTTCCCTCCAGTACTGTTTGCAGTTCTTTACGGATCACTGGATCATCTTCAATAATTAAAATTTCTGTATTCATAACAATCCTCCTAAACCGCATTATAACATAATACAGCTAAAATTGGAGCAAGTTTCCCTGCTCCAATTCGTTTTATTCCATTGTTTTGATTTGGTCAACAAGAGATTGCTTTTTCAAATTTCCCGTTGTATATGCAATTAATATCAACTGAACAGCCAACAGAACAGCCGAATATATCAATACAACCGGCCATGGGAATGAATAGAAAAAATATGGATTTAATGACCGCATGATCTGAATACATAAAATCCCAAGTCCAACTCCTAAAATCAATGTTACAAGCACAGCAAAGAGTGAATAAATCATGCCCTCATAGCAAAGCATTCTGATGAGTTGTTTTTTGCTTAAACCAATCGCCTGTAACATTCCAATTTCCTGCTTCCGAGACAAAAAATTTGTAATGGTTGTATTTACGAGATTGATCAGCGAAAAACACACAACAATGATAGCTACTATCAGAAATGCACCGAAAACTAGTTGCTGATTTCTATTATAATAATTTACGCTTTCTTCTATGGTATCCATAACCAAATCACTGTTTTTATCTATCAGCTGATTTAATGAAGTTTCAATTGTATCGAATTTATCTTTGTCTGTAATTACGGAAATAGTACCTGTGCAATCCATCCCGGTTCCCTCATTTATAAGTTGTTCCGGGAGAGTAAAACATTTATCGAATCCCGTATAATTATAATCGCTTACTATGCCTTTCACAGTATAAGTTTTCGTCATAATATCACCGGATACATTTTCGTAATCAACTTCTACTGTATCACCTAAAGCAACATCCATTCCATTGAGATCTGCACGTTCTTGTAATAGGATAATTCCATTGTCCGCAATCAATTCATCATAATCAGCGGTTCCTTTTATGAGATTTTTTTCTAAATCAGATTGTTCATCTTGACTAAATCCCTGAATCCAATCTTCAGAAATTCCATTTACACGATATTCTGCGTCCGTATAATACCACCGCTTGATTCCGGTAACACCATCGATAGCTTCGATTGTTTTCACAAAATTTTCATTCAGCATATTTTTTTGTTGTAATTTAGTCAACGAAACTTTTGCAGTATCAAAGGATTGATTAGCATTAAGGTGAATATTAAATTCGCCTTTTGAAAAATCCCTCCCACGCGCTTCTGCAACTCCATCATAGGAAACTAATATCGTTGAAATCAATACAACTAACACGCCTCCAAATGCGAGTGAAAATATGGTTAATATAGATTTTGTTTTTTGCCTAGACAGATTCATTTTAGCAAGTGATGCAGGCGTTATTTTTCGGTACAGCGCCGAACTTTCTTTAGACTTTCCTTTATAATCCGAATATCGAAGAGCCTCCATTGGAGATACTGCGGCAGCTTTTTTTACAGGAGTATGAATAGAGAGCATTACCATTGTAAAAGCAAAGAACCCACACCCAATCGTCACACATAAGGAAGTCAGCCAGTACCAGCCCTCCGGAATCAGAAAATATCCGATTACGTTACCTATAATCAAACCAATGGAAATCCCAACAGCAGCAAGTAACTTCCCTTCTCGGTAAACCATTTTTTTAATCTGCCGTTTCGTTGTTCCAATCGTGCGAAGCTGTCCATAGTTACGTATATTACTTGCAACGGAAATATAAAAAATGGAATAGATCACAATGCCGGAGCCAATAAAAGTTACAAATCCAATCACGAAATAAAATAGCATTTCACTTCCAGAATTTTCACTCTTCACATTAAAATAAGTGGAGCGAACAATCACATTATCATCGGGGATGTGTAATTGTTTTGCAAGAATGTCTGCATATTCCGTAGCATCTTCTTCGCTCATGTTTTGAGCGTCTTTTAATCCAAGGTAATAATCTATAACCGTATTATTTCCATACTGTTGTTTCACTAATTCTTTCGATATAATAGCTGTATATCGTCCAATATCTCCAGTTTCAACATTTAAGATTCCTGTCAACCTGAAATCATGATTCATCCCGTCAGAAAATGGTATTTTAATTGTCTGTCCTAATTCAGTTGAATACCCCAAGCTGTCCAAAAAAGATTCCTGTACTACAATTTCATCTTCCGCAGTTGGTAACTTTCCCGAATAAGGCATACTTTGAGATTTTAGCATATCTGCATTTGCGTAAGTAAAATTTACGGTTGAATGGTTTATTTCTTCCGAAAATGCATTGAAAAATTCTCCAATCCACGCGATCTCTTTTTCTTTATATAATTCCGAACCCTCTTTTTCTGAAATTGCATGATATACAATCTGTGCTGTTTTTTTATTTAGATTTTTTGTTTTCTGTGTAATTCCAAATCCATAAAGGGTAATTGCAGATAATAATGTACTCGCAAGTGCAATCGTAATAATAATAAAGATATTTCTTTTTCGATTTGCTGATATATTCCTGCGAGATATACGCTTTATTATGGTTTTTGTATCATTTTCAAAAGGTAACGTCATACAACTCCCCCCTACCCTACTATTTTTCCATCTTCGATCCTCACAATACGATCAGCAAGCTGCGCAATAGCATTGTTATGTGTAATCATTACTAACGTTTGATCGAACTCTCTACTGGTTCTCTGAAGCAGTCCTAAAACATCCGCACTGGTTTTAGAGTCAAGGTTACCTGTAGGTTCATCGGCCAGCACAATTGCAGGCTTAGCAACCAAGGCTCTTGCAATCGCCACTCTCTGCTGCTGACCACCGGAAAGATTATTGGGCATGCTTTTCAGCTTATCTTCCAATCCCAGCATAGTAACAACTTCATCCATAAATTTCTGATCTACGGTATCTCCATCTAACTCTACCGGAAGGACAATGTTTTCATAAACATTTAAAATCGGAACCAGATTGTAATTTTGAAAGATAAACCCGATATTCCTCCTGCGAAAAATAGTAAGTTGTTCATCATTCATTTTAGCCAGTTCCTTCCCTGCCACAACTACACTTCCTGATGTTGGAGTATCCAATCCTCCCATCATGTGAAGCAACGTGGATTTTCCGGAACCTGAAGTCCCTACTACTGCTACAAATTCTCCCTGCTCAACAGAAAAATTTACACCATCTAAAGCACGAGTTATATTAGGTTCTGTGCCATAATATTTTTTTAAATCCTTTGTCTGTAAAATTATCATAATCACTACTTCCTTTCTTTGTTTGATGAGTATATAGTAACGGTCAAATGTTGCAGAAATGTCCTAAAACTCTGTGAAACTATTTAAAAATGTTTTAATTTGATGTATTTCATTTTTCATAATCCTAAACGGTTTCATCTTTTAAAACTTCAACAATAATATCCCTACGAATTTTCCGGGATGCCACCATATAGATTCCTCTGATGATAGCAAATGTGAGTATGATATATACTACTACCCCCCAGAACGGAAAAACCTTAAGAAATTCTATAACTGTTATATCTTGTAGCCAAATTAATATGGTACTGACTAAAATTAGTATTGAGATTCCTATTAACAAAGGTTTGATTACAAGAAGAAATCCTTCTGTATAAAGTAAGTGACATAGCCCTTTTTTATCAAGACCGACAGAGCGCAACATAGCAAACTCCTTTTTCCTTTGATATAAACTATTTAATATAGCTGCCACTGCCGATGAAATACCAACAATCCCAAAAAGTGCTGTCAAACTATAAACAATTAACATTGTAGCATTTGTCAGTTTATCTCTATCAGCTGCTCGTTGTGTTTTACTGGAAGTAAAAAAATCATTCTTACTCAAATATTCACCACAAAGTTGATCCGCTCGACTTTGTACTGTAACATCTTTCCCTTGCTCAGTACGAAGATTCATATAGGTTCTATAATTATATACTGCACGATCTTCCCCAAAATTGTTTATAATATCATAATACTCTTCCATAGGTACAATAATAGGCAGAGTATAAAAAGCAACATTCAAACCTATGTCTGGCATCTCTGTAAGTACAGAAGATATTTGGATATCAAAACTATAATTTCCTTGAACAGAGTCTAAAAACTTTTCCGTTAATTGTAACTTCTGACCTTCTTTTATATCCAGATATGACACCTGCTCTTTTTTTGCTTCATAACCCCTAGCATCCGGATTCTTTGCAACTGAATTAACAATAATAGCTGATCTGGAATTATGGGAGGAAATTCCTGCATTCTTTAGATAAGCATTATAAGTATCCTGTTCCAAACCAATTAATGTACAAGGAATTCTATATCTGCCATCACGTTTAACAACATATTCTCCAGCTGCTTTCGTATCAAATCCTCCATATGAAAGAAATTCTTTAGACAATTCTTGCTCCGAAAGCCAACTTGCACACATTGCCATCGTATAAGTTGTCTGTTCTTTCACGTCTGGAAGATCTTTTAATTTCTGAATAAGCGCCGGTTCTATCCGCTGACCAGATTCTAATGTAATATTTATATCAAAAGGATTATCATGTTCTGCTTTCGTATTATTAACATCCGAAACAGAAAAAACAGCCAGAAAACTAAACATGAGTACCATACATAAGCATAATGTTACAGTACAGGTCCGAAATAATTTCTTATTTGCGATAAGAGAGTTAGCTGAGATTTTCCCCAAAAATCCAAAACACCTTTTTAAAAAGGTATGTTTTGCTGATTTTTCCAAAGAAACATTGTTCCAATTCTCCTTTATAGCTTCTATTGGACGTATTTTTCCCATTTGTCTTGCAGGTCCGGATGCTGCTAAGAGCACTGTTAAAAAAGAAAGCATTATTGAAATGATTGCAATCCATGGTGAGAAAGAAACTGAAATCTGATTTCCTGTTACTTCGCGTGTCAATTTGGAATATGCGGTCAATACTCCATAAGAAAGCAAATGACCAAGTCCTATAGAAATAACAATTGGAAAAAAAGATAACCAACGTGCTTCATATTTAACTAGCTTCCGTATCTGTTTTGGCGTCATACCTATTGATTTTAATATTCCAAGTTCCTTTATTTTTCGCTTAGCAGAAATGGAAAAGGCTCCGCGGATAATATAGGCAAATACCGTCATAGAAGCAACAGCAACTATCAAAAGTGAAAGAAAAAGTTTAGGTAAATCGCTGCTCCAGAAGTGCCCCGGCTCATAAATTCCATACATTCCGAGCAGAGCTGTATGATAACGATATGGATATTCACCATATTCATCTTGTTCCAAACCAATAGCCTGTGCAATCTGAGGGACTGTTTCATAGATTTTCCTTGGATTCTTTGTCTGGGTATATACAACTACACTAGCATCTTTTGGCGTTTCTTCCAGATTGAGCCAACCATATGCAGGATAACCATTATATGCACTGGAAACTGTCCTATCAATTTCTCCAACAATGGTATACTGTACATTATCTGTTTTTACAAATACTTCCCCATCTTGAAGTGGGGACAGGAAATCAACAATTCTATTATCTTTTCTCCGTTCACCTAATTCTAAATCAACGGTATCACCGATTTTGAAGGAAGGATTATCCTCAAAAAATTTTTTCCCAACAACAATTTCACCCGGAGCCTCTGGAACTCTTCCACGTATAATTAAATTTTTTTCATGCATGGATTCCCAATATTTTGCATCACAATTTTGGACTAAAAGATAAGGATCATTTTCTCTAAACGATAATAGGAATGTTTGGTTATTTCCTTTTACCATAACGTCTTTGATATTTTCATTCTTTTTGATAAGTTCAATCTGATTTGCCTGAACTTCTAATATCTGTGCATCCCAATTCCCTGAATCAAAAATTTCCTGCTGCACTCTCTGATTCCAATAACTCTGCACAAGAGAACATAATGTACACATAAAAGTAGCTGCAATTAATATGGCAGACATAATAGAAAGTGCTGTCCGGTGATTTGCTTTAATATTTTGTTTGGCAAGTTTTTTGACAACTGCATTTGTATCATTTTCAAATGGTAAAGTCATAGCCATTCACTCCTTTCGGTATAATTATAACTTTTAAATATTGCAGAAATATCCCAAAAGATAAACAGTTAAAAGGTGGTTTGCTTTATTTTAGGATGTTTTTTAATGAAAGTATCCTTTCTATTGAATTGTTTTCTTTTATTAATCTGCCGTTTTGATTCGTTCCACCAATGAATCTCTGCATTGAATTTTTAGACAGATAGTAGAAATTACGATGGATATTATTACTAGACAGATGCCATAAATCAGTAATGAAATAAAAGGAAACGTATATTGAAAATAAGTTAAGCCATTCACAGACAATATCTGCACTAACAAATACCCCATCAAGTTTCCTGCCACAACTGTAATAATCAAACAAGGAATAATCAGTAAGACACTTTCATGCAACAGCATTTTCTTTATCTGTTTTTTTGTCATGCCGATAGACTCCAGTATTCCAAATTCTTTTCTCCTTGTACTGATACGACTAATTAAGGTGTTTGTTAGATTAAAAATACTAAACATAATGACAAAAACAGATACTCCATAAACTTGTATGCTGGTATTATGAATCGTATTTGTCGAAGATGCCTTTACCTCTTGTAAAGTTTCCATTACCAAATCAGAGTGGCGAGACAATATTTCATTTAACTTGTTTTCTACTGATTTTCCCACTTTTTCATATTCTGGTACAGACAAAGTTAAGGAAGCAGTTAAATCCATATCGCCCCACAATTTTTCTATGGTTTCTTTAGGAAGATAAAAACCCTCATTCATGCTTTTTTCGGAAGTACCGGCAATCAAAACATCCATACTATGTTCCGAACCATCGAACCATCGCAATGACACTTTTTCTCCTGTTGACGGACAAGTATGATAGACTTCTTCCTGTACGCTTTTCCCTAATATAACCATAGCATCTTGTTTCACCAGTGTTTCGTATGTCCAATCAACAGGAAGCGTTTTCATAATTTCCTCCTGATTATCAGGTGTAATCGGAATAATAGGAATTTCTAATTGTTCATCGTGATACTCAATAATGGCCGCTGTTCTCTCTGCAACATGAATCTCTTTGATTTCCGAGATTTGTTGCAATTCTTCCATGAGTTCTTGCGAAAAAGGTGTGTCAACTTGATATTCCGAAATACCATACGGTTTGGGATTGATTAATGTATTGTGGTTAATCGTAATATAGTATTCTCCATCTTCCAAATTCCCCATTCGCGCAAAGGAATCTGGGTTCCATGATGATATAAAAGTGGCTCCAACCATAAATAAAACCCCACCGATTGCAAGTGAGGCAATCGTCAGATTGTGTTTTTTTCGATCCTGCTTTTCACTCAATAAGGCCAAGGAATACGGTGAGAGGCGAATATGATTTTTTCTGTTCCGCACTTTGCTTTCTTTTAGATAAGTAGTGTTTCCAACATATTTCACTGCTTCAATAGGAGAAATATTTGAAGCTATTTGGGCAGGCTTATATACGGAAATTTGTACAATGATATTTCCTAATATTATTGCAAAAATACTTGTGGCTATGGCATTGATAATCGTTATTCCGTTTGGCTCTAACAAATATGCAAATATGATACCTACTGTAATACCGGCAGGTATTCCGAATAGGCAGAAACGATACCCCTCTTTACGAATCATCCGCTTAATTTGTTTTTCTGTCATACCAATAGTTTTGAGTTGTCCAATCTGTGATACTTGATTTGATACAGAAAGGTAAAACACACTGTATATGACAATTGCGCTTGAAAAGGCAATAAAGAGAGTCGCTAAAAAAACACCTCCCATTCCTGATCCACTAATAAGTGAGGAACAGAATTTGCTATTAAAATAAAGTTGATTCCTACTTATGTCTTGGGATGAAGCCAGACGATATACTGTATTCTCAAAATCAACAAGTCCCATTTCTGTCGCACCATTTACACGAATTAAGGCACTATACGGAATATCAGATAATAACACTCCCTGCTCTGCATACGCTGGGGAGACATAAAAGTAAAATGTTCCTGTTTCCACATTATCAGTAAAACCAGTAATGATGAAGTCCTCTGTTTTACTCCCCGCCGTTGGTAAAGTGATGGTATCTCCTATATTTAGCTGATACCCCAGCTTTAATTGAACATTTTTATCAATTACGATTTCATTGTACTGTTCTGGACAGGTTCCACTGACTAATTCATAGGAATTTATAATTCCAAAACCACTCGGCATATAAACCGCTTCAAATTTGATTCCATCCATTAGAAAGCTGTCACTATGCTTATATGGTACAATGTCCTCAAGAACAGGCTCTTTTTTCAGAACTTCTATCTGTTCTGCTGTAAGGCCACCAATGGTGGCTTGTTGCATTTGCTTTAAAATCTTTTGCTCACTAATTTTAGTTCCCTGCTGGAATAAAGAAATTCCAACAATTAAACTAACTGCTAATGCTATTGTTAAGATATTAAAAAGGCAAAAAATACGATTTGCTGATACATTGCGTTTTGCCAACTTTTTTGTAATAGCACTGGTATCATTCTCAAATGGTAATGTCATCCCCATTGCCCCCTTTCTCCATTATCCTAACTCTCAAATGTTGCAGAAATGTCCTAAAATTCTTTTTTTCTAAATTTTTTCAAAAAAAGGCAGTCCGAATAAACAGACCGCCGTTTCATTATCTTTGAGGAAGAAATATAGAGAAAGTTGAGCCTTTTCCCACCTCTGCTTCAACTGTAATATAGCCACCTTGCATAGTGATAATCTCACGCGCCAGATATAATCCTATTCCAATCCCATCCACATCATGTACAGCTTCTTCCCGATAAAATCGTTTGAAAATTGTTGCCTGGACACTTTCCGGAATGCCTCTTCCCGTATCCGTTACGGCAATTTCCAAATACATCTCCCAGTCCTGTACTGCTACGTGAATGTCACCGCCTTCCGGAGTATATTTTACTGCATTGTCTAAAAGATTAAACAATGCTTCTGAGGTCCAGCGACTGTCATGTGAAACCGTTAAATTTTCAGGACAATTTACGGATAAATGAAGATGCTTTCTTTCCATAGGAGCAAGAACCCCATTTATCGCATCTACAAGTGTATCCGCAATAGCTGTTTCTTTCTTTTCCAAAGTGATCACTCCAGTTTCCAATCGTGATGTTTTCACCATTCCCTGAATCAAAAAGTCCAGTTTATCTAACTGACTGGCAGTAGCATGTAAAAATTCCTTACGTGTCTCATCAGTAATTCTTCTGGTCAACATTGTGTCATTAAGCATTTTTAGATTTGCTATCGGTGTTTTGGTCTGATGTGAAATATCAGATACCAAAGACTGTAATTCTGCTTTTTCTTCTTCTACTTTATACCGGGTTTCCTGCATTACATGATATAATCTTTCCAGACGATGACTGATGCGTGCTAACAGTGTTTCTGCTTCATAATTTATTTGCGGACGAACGGTACTATCCATCATTTCATCTAATGTTCGGCATAGTCCATCTGTAAATACCGATAGTTTCTTCTGGAAATAATGCAAAAAGACTGCACCCCATAGAAACAGAAGAATCATCACGCTGAAACCACCAAGTATCATCCTTATATCTTTTGTGAAGGCATAAAGGATGAACAACAAAAGAATTGATGTCAGTGAAGCACCCCCCACAATCAGCCGCAGAAAAGCTCTAGTGGATAAATTCTGTAATTTCATCGTGATTCACCGCCTATCCATTGATACCCCATTCCGTAAGCAGTTTTAATATATTTTCGCTCATCTGTTTCAATCTTTTTGCGAATGCGGCTGATAATGGTAGTAAGCGTATGCTCATCTATAAAATCCCCATCAATATCCCACAACTTCTCAATCAGTTGCCGCTTCGTTAATATAATGTGCGGATTTTTTACAAATAAAAATAAGGTACGGTATTCTTTTGGTGTAAACTCTATCACCTTTCCCTCCAAAACCGCACTCTGCTCGGAAAAGTCAATTTTCAAAACTTCATCCTCAAATACATCATGCTTTGGTGTCCGCAATTCCATATTTTCAAAAACTGCGGCTACCTTTTTACAGAGAACCATCACTGAAAATGGTTTTGTAATATAATCTGTGCATCCGGCTTCATAGCCTTTCAACATATCGCCTTCTTTATCATTTGCTGTGATAAACATAATATAGGTATGCTGCCCTCTTCCTCTGATTTCATCACATAAATGCAGACCGTTTCCATCCGGCAGATTAATATCCAACAGAGCAATATCAAATTCACTCTTTTTCAATCGTTCTACTGCATCCAGAAAACTATATGCAGAAGTTACTTCGTAACCATCTGCAGTAAGATTATAAGCCAGCGTTTTATTTAATACTTTGTCATCTTCTACAATTAAAATTTTCCTCAATCCAGATTCTTCCTTTCCCATCTTCTAAACTTGTCACTATTTTAAACCTCAAATGTTGCAGAAATGTCCTAAATACAGTTTTTCTGATGATCATCATTTCAAAACATAGATTGATTATATCTTATTTTCTTTCAAGAAAAAATATTTTCATAAAAAATGCTTTTGCCAAAATGTTCCACACTTTTCAGCAAAAGCATTTTTCTCTTATTCCATTGCCCGCATTTGTTCAATCAGGGATTGTTTTTTCTGTCTGCGGATTGTCCATATAGACAAGAACAGTTCCATTCCAATAATCACCAAAATATAGATTAGCATTTCTTGTAATGGGAATGCATATGGAACAATTTTTCCACCATAAATTTCAATACTGAATTTATGACAAGCAAAAATAGAAATTGGCAAACCTATTGCCAGACTTATAAAGATACTACATAAAACATACCCTAATCCCTCATATACCGTCATTGCTGCAAGCTGCTTTGATGTTAATCCCACGGAACGTAACACACTGTTTTCTTGTCTACGCGCTAATTGATTGGATAATGTCGTATTAGTAAGATTAATAACTCCGAATATAAAAATCAGCCATGAAAGGAATTTCTCAATATTATAATGAACATTCTGTTTTTCTACCCATGCCGCATGATCTGAAGCTTTTGACAGATAGAGTTCCGAATTTGTCGCAATAATACTTTCCAATGACTGCTCTACATTCTTCTTACTTGCTTTGTCATATACGATATCCCAGGTATAATCAAAGTTCTCAATATCCGGCAGAAGTTCACGAAACACTTCTTCTCCTGCATACATCATGCCACTATCAAATCCGTAACCTGTCCGCCCTTGATTCACTACTGCTGTTGATGTATCAAAGATACCAGATATCCTTACCGGGATGCTTTTCTCTCCGAATGACAAATTTATCTTCATTCCAGGTTTCACCGTTTCTCCGAAATCAGCATATCCGTGTGTTATCAATATATCATGAGCATCTTTTGGCATATCACCTTCAACAAGAGCTTTTTCTATCGTTCCATAGTTCTCTGAGGTGAGCATATCGCAATGCCCCCGTCCTCTAAAGTTGTTATAAACTGCCTCAAAGGTTGCAGATTTTCTGGTTGCGATAATATCACTCACTCCATCTATCGCCAATATCTCCTCTTTTAATTGCTCATCTAAAGGATTACCGTTCTTTAATGTGTCTATATGTTCGTTTTCAGAGTATAAAAACACTTTATAATCTCCATTAGGAAAATAATGTCTTGCAAGTCTTTCTGGAGATTGCACAAGACAAAGTGAACTGATAACTAAAAGTAAAATACCGCTTAAGCTCAATGAAAATATAATACTAAATGTTTTTTTCCAATCCCTCTTAAAATTCATCATTCCTATAGACACAGGGGTTAATTTCTTATTCTTTTTGCGTATATGAATTTTGCTTTTTTGCTCTATCCTAAATCGAACTGCTTCAATCGGTGATATTTTTGCTGCTAATTTTATTGGTTTATGAACAGCTATACATATAGTTAGCCAACAAAATATGATTGTCATCAGGATACATCCTAAATATCCGCTGATTGAAAATCCTTTTGGGAAAATAATAAGAGAAAGTATTACACTTAGTGTTATTCCTATGATACTTCCAATCACTCCGAGCCGATTTCTCTCTTTTTTTACAACCCGTATAATCTGTTTTTTAGTAGCGCCAATGGTCCGAAGCTGCCCGTAACTTTTTATTTTATCGTTAATGGAGATACGGAAAATACTTTGTATCACAACCCACGCACCAAGACCAATAATACCAGCTAAGCCTAGCACAATCATAAACTGACTCCAGTCTGTATTCATGTCTTTAAAAAATTCACTATGGAATCTAACACTCCTAAGCTGATTTTTTTCTGCAATTTGTGTAAAAAATGCTTTTGAAGTTTCCTCCGGCATATTTTCCACATTTTTCAAATGGACATACGCAAAGTATCCATCTGATTTATACATATTCATTTTTTGTAAAGTAGCTTTTGATATCATAAACGAATACAAATTTTTGCTATCGTCTGCTGGCGCATCCACAATTCCTGAAATCGTATAATCACCCGGAAAACTACTTATATCCAAAGTTACTGTATCACCAACACCTGCCGAAGGATAATATTTGGAAAGCCATATCTTACTGACAAGTATTTCATTTTCTTTTTGGGGAAGATTCCCATCTGTCAGTTTCATTTGGGAACGCATCATATACATCATATCATTATTTGCATAGGCAAAAGAACCTGTAAAGCCTTTGGAAGATTCTTTTTCTCCAACAATATAATATTCTCCTACACGTTCAAACTCTGTGACATCTTTTAGCTTTTCAAGGTTTTCTTCAGAAACTCTGACATAAGTTGCCTCATAAGTATCAACTACCCGATCCTTTTTCATTTTTGTAATAGAAATAGCGGTTAAACCTGATAAGCAAACCAAAAACGCAGCCAATGCAACCGCAATCACTACCATGATATTTCTTCGTTTTTCGCTTTTTAAATTTCTCTTCGCCAGATTCTTGACAATTCCATTTGTATTATTTTCAAAAGGCCAAGTCATAGCCTGCCACCTCCTTATTCCACGATCCTACCATCCTCAATACGGACAATCCGGTCTGCAAGTCGGGCGATCTCATTGTTATGTGTAATCATTACCACCGTCTGGTGAAACTCATAACTGGTCCGTTTGATCAATCCCATAACATCTGCACTGGTTTTCGAGTCGAGGTTCCCTGTAGGTTCATCAGCTAGCACAATTGCAGGCTTAGCAACCAGAGCTCTTGCTATTGCAACCCTCTGCTGCTGTCCTCCAGAGAGATTATTCGGCATATTCTTTAGTTTATCTTCCAGAGCTAGCATATGAACTACCTCATCCATAAATCCCCGATCTACCGTATCTCCATCCAGTTCTACCGGGAGAACAATATTTTCGTAAACATTCAAAATTGGAACCAAATTATAATTTTGGAAAATGAAACCAATATTTCTTCTCCTGAAAATCGTCAGCTCTTCATCGTTTTTCTTTGCCAGCTCTTCTCCACGTACAATGACCTTTCCACTAGTAGGAGTGTCCAAACCTCCCATCATATGAAGCATCGTGGATTTTCCGGAACCTGAAGTTCCTACTACCGCTACAAATTCTCCTTCCTCTACTGAAAAATTCACACCGTCTAAAGCCTTTGTAATATTGGGCTCTGTTCCATAATATTTCTTTAAATCGATTGTCTGTAAAATACTCATATTTTATAAACTCCTTTCTGCCTTTCTTTATGATAGCTCTATTATAAAATACAAATGTCTCAGAAATGTCCGAGAAAAGGAACAAAATTCAAGGAATTTCAGCCTGAATTGTTACAAATCTCGGACATTTCAAAAAAATTGCAAACGATACAAAATATGATATTCTGCTATTCTTGATTTTATCTGTGACTATAATTCTGTTTAAAATATCACAACAAACTGCCTTTTAATCCTTTTTTGAAAACCAAAACAGCTTTTTCAGTTCCCAGAAATGACATGGTTACAAGTTTGTAGCTTTGTTTTTCCATTTCCAGGAGTTTTGTATTTATTTTTTCAGTTACATTTTCAGTAGTAATGTTTTCTATTAATACGGTTTGATACATCATTCAAATCCCTCCATATTTGTCTTTTATTTATCTTGGCAGAAAAATAGAAAATGCTGATCCCTTTCCCACCTGTGATTCCACAGTAACATAACCACCCTGCTGTGTCACAATTTCCCTGGTCAGATAAAGACCGATTCCAACACCCGGCTGATTATGAATCTCTTCTTCCCGGTAAAATCTCTTGAAAATAGATGCCTGATTGCTTTCTGAAATTCCTTTTCCGGTATCAGATACTTTTATTTCCACATACATTTCCCATTGCGCTACCGACACATTTACATGTCCACCTGTCGGGGTATATTTTACTGCATTGTCCAATAGATTAAAAATCGCTTCTTCAGTCCATTTACTGTCATGGGATACGCACAGATCCTCCGGACATTCCACCGATACATGGATCTTTTTTTGTTCTGCAGAATATAAGATTCCACTCATAGCCTGAGCCAAAGTATCATATAAGAAATGCTCTTCTTTCTCTAATTGAATCACCCCGGTTTCCAAACGGGAGGTTTTGACTAATGCCTGTATTAAAAAATCCAGTTTATTGATCTGCCCTCTTACACTTTTAAGAAACTCATTCCTCTCCTGTTCTTCCAGAGGTTTTGTCAAAAGTGTATCCACAATCATCTTCATGTTGCTTACCGGAGTCCTGACCTGATGAGAAATATCTGACACCAACGACTGTAATTCCTGCCGTTCTGCTTCTACCTTCCGGTTACTTTCCTGCAAGATGTTATACAGACGTACCAGGCGATGATGGATACGGGCAAAAATCGTTTCTTTGTCTGATACATTTTCGGGTTCCTGACTACGGTTCATCATGTCATCAAGAATCTGACACAATTCAGAAGTAAAATTTGACAGTCTCATTCCCAACAGTTGTACCATAAAAAGCATCCACAGTATTGCACAGACTATCAAAGCCATCCCAACCCATAACACTACAATATTTTGGGTCAGAAAGAATGCGACCAATATGATCGCTGTCATTGTGAGTGTCATTCCGGCAGTCAGCCAAAAAAACATCCTTTTTACAGAAAGTTTCTTTCCTATCATGCAGGTTCACCTCCGGTCCATTTATATCCCATACCATATACGGTTTTGATATATACCGTTCCATCTGTCTCAATCTTTCCTCGGATGCGGCTTAACGTTGTCGTTAACGTATGCTCGTCCACATAATTCTCTGTACAGTCCCATATTTTTTCCAACAACTGTTTTCTTGTTAATACACGATTGCGGTTCTGGCAAAACAGGTTCAGCATCCGAAACTCCAAAGTCGATAAGGTCAATGGCTTTCCCCCCAGCATAGCTGTCTGCTCTGCAAAATTTAAAAACAGCCTGCCATCATCAAAGACATCCTGCATGGACACATGATGCCGCATCATACGCAGTACATTTTCTACTTTTCTCTGCAGGGAATGGATGGAAAAAGGTTTTGTGATATAATCTACTGCTCCAAGTTCATACCCCCGGATCTCATCACTTTCCCTGTCATTTGCGGTCAAAAAGATTACAATGGTATCACTATATTTTTCCCGGATTGTTTTTGCAATCGCATATCCATCTCCATCCGGAAGATTAATATCCAATAGTACCAGATCAAACGGTTGGCTCTTCAGCACTTCCATGGCTTCTTTTACCGTTTCCACCGAAACAATCCCATAGGATTCTGACTGTAGGTTGTAAACTAACATTTTATTCAAAAGTTCATCATCTTCTACGATTAAAATCTGTTTCATTCCTTTTCATCCTTTACGACAATTTTGCTATCATTCCAATTCTTATTTTACAACAGAAATGTCCTAGAAATGTTACAGATTGAAAAATTTATGATTTTCTTTTTGAAATTATATACGAGCATTGAAGCGTCTGATCTTTACCTAATCAAAGAATTTATTCAACATTGGAAATTTCAAAAACTGTTAGACCGCTATGATGATTTATATAGCATGGATATGTTTGGAGAAAGCATAGAGGATCATAAGTATAAGACACCTTACCAAGTTCTGAAAATGATAAACCCAAATTCAAAAGAAGATATGTAACTGTTACGGGAAGTATTGAGGAATAACCATTTTGATGGTGAGGACGAGTAATCTTTTTTCTCTTGCGAGAAGATACCACAAAAAAAGCCCCGTAAAGAGTGCAAGCACCACCAATGGTGGTAAGTTTTTGACAGGACTTTTTCTTTTCTGTTTGTGGCAAACAAGAGGAAAAGGGAATAAAATCTGATTTATAATAAATCAGACAACGCAAAACTGAATAGAAATTGACAAAATATTTCCTTCGTAACTTACATTTTCAATTTTACCGTCAATTTTTTTTAGCAATTCTTTTACAATATACAAGCCTAAACCAGAACTTCCTTTGTTGCGCGACTTATCAGCGGTATAAAACTTATTAAATAATGAATTTACATCAATATTATCAAGGGATTTTGTTGAATTTTTAATCGTGAACACTCCTTTTTGATTGATAGAAACTTCAATGTAATTATCTGAATAACGAAGTGCATTTACAATTAAATTTTCAATAATTCGTTTACAGATAAGATTATTTCCGTATATCCATACAGGAGCATTTTCTGCTTGAATGATTGGCTGGATTTCTCCAAATTCATAATACTTTTCAATTAAGCAATCTGTAACAATTCTATTTATATCAATACGCTCACATTCAACATCAGATTGCTCATTTTCTAACACAGACAAATCATAAAATTCTTGCACTAACTCTGTGAGATAGTCAGTTTTTGCTTTAATGATTTTCAGATATTGTTCTTGCTCCTGTTTATTTTCACATTCCTGCAAAAGTGTTAAATAGCCTTGTAGCGATGTCAAAGGTGTTCTTAAATCATGACTTATATTAGATATAGATTGTTTTAACTGTTCTTCTTCCTGCTTAATTTGAACCTGCAATTTTTTATGTAGAGTATCTTTTTGATTGATTGCATAAGCTAATTCTTCAATATACTTATTTGATAAGGACACCCGTATTTTCCGCTGTTCCTTTATTTGCTTATTTATATTATGAATGGTTCTGATAATAGAGAATAGGGAAAATACTAATATGAAAATAAGACAAATCAATAAAAAATATAACATGTTCGCATTTCCCCTTTCTGTTATGATTAGCGTATTTCTTGCTTTCTTAATATCAATGCTGAAACAAGAAATGTAATAATTATAGTTCCCACAAAATAAGTCAGAATATTGATTTCTAAATGATTTATCAGATTGTAAGAACAAGTATTCATCCAGTAGTACATAGGATTTATTTTTAAGTAGGTTAGAACTCTCCATGACTGAGCCGACATATTATCCCATGTCATCATATAGATAAGCGGTCCACTAAATGTAAACAATGACATAGCCCCTACAACGATTGCCGTATGTTTGAATATTACACATAACATAAGTGTAATTCCGATAAATGCTCCCATAACCATACAATTTAGTCCTGCAATTTTCAGCATTGGAAACAGTTGTATTGGAACATTAAATTTCGCACATTCTATTATAAATGCAATCATAATAAATGAAAAGTATAGAAATATACTGGTAATCGTAATCACAATATATTTCGCAACAAAAAACTTAATTCGGCTTTGTCCGCTTGCAATCGCAATTTTAATTGTTGAATCCGTATATTCTCTTGAAAAGAAAATGACAGAAAATATAAGAACAATCAGCCAGAAAAATACCGTATAAGATGTGGCTGTCCTTATTATTTCTTCAATCATTGGGTGTGCTGTATCGCTATAAGCACGTGCAAGAAATCCAACCGTTTCTCCTATTTTCCATGTTTCGTCTAAACTTGAACTTGATACCACAAATTGTTGCTGACCGCCTATGGAGAAAATTCCAAAGACCGCTAAAATCAAAGCAAAGGTTAAGTATAATGCCTTTGTATGAAATAATTTATAAAATTCTGCTCTTATTTGATTAAACATTTTTTCGCCCCCCTATTAGATTTTCAAAGTATGTTTCCAAATTTTCTCCTTGCACAGAAATTTCATCAATAATAACTCCATTACTGGATAGCAATTTAGAAATCATTCTTACATTCTCTAAGCACTCGTATATACGAATAGAATTATCAGGGTAAACGGAGTAATTGTTAATCTTTCCCTTTTGCTCTAATAAAAGAGTGGTTTTTTGGATATTATCTGTCCTTAAACAAATATGGCGTTTACATTCTTCGTTTAATTTTTCAGCAGAAATTTGTTTCAAAAGTTCTCCCTTATGAAGAAATCCATAACAGGTAGCAAGCTGATGTAATTCACTTAATATATGGCTGGATATTAAAATCGTCACCTCTCGTTCTTTTACTAGTTTTTTAAGAAGTTCTCTTAATTCAATAATTCCCGTTGGGTCAAGTCCGTTGACGGGTTCGTCCAAAATTAAAAATTCTGGCTCACCTAATAATGCAACACCTAAAGCAAGCCTTTGTTTCATTCCTAAAGAAAAGTTTGCCACTCTTTTTTTGCCAGCATTGGATAAACCTATCAATTCTAAAGTATCGGCAATACACTTTTTGTTTGGAATCCCACGCTGTATCCTTTGTACTTCCAAATTTTGTGAAGCCGTCATATCCTTGTATAATGCTGGCATTTCAATCGTGCAACCGATTTTCGCCCTTTCATATTGTAGATTATCCGTATGTCCAAACAGGATTATTTCTCCCTCACTCTTAAAATTAAGTCCCGTTAATAATCGGATTAAAGTTGTTTTTCCTGCCCCATTTTCACCTACAAGACCGTAGATTTCTCCTTTTGGAATAGTTAAGTTCACATTCTTTAAGGCATAGAAATCTTTATATTTTTTGCTTAGATTTTTTGTTTCACATATAAATTTTGTCATTCTAAACACTCCTTTCTATGCCACTATATCCGATAAGTCTAAAGAAAATCTAAAGTTATTTAATTTTATAACCGATTCCCCAAATGGTTTGTATATAATCTTCATTTGTAATCGCCTTAATTTTTTTACGAATATGACTGATATGGGTATTTATCGTATCATCATCATAAGCATACGTTTCATTCCAAATGGATTCATATAAATTTTGCTTTGAAAAAATTTTTTGCGGATATTGTAATAATAGTCTTAAAATCTTTAACTCGGTTGATGTAAAAGGTACTAATACTTCTTTTATATAAACTAGAGAGTTGTTGATTTCAATATCTCTATATGTCAAAGTATCATTTTGACAGGAAGTATTTGAAGTCCGTTTCAAATTTGCTTCAATACGAGCAAGAAGCTCATGCAAGTCAAACGGCTTAGTCATATAATCATCAGCACCTAATTTTAATAAGTCTATTTTTGTCTGTACCATTGTTTTTGCAGAAACAACAATAACTGGAGCGTTTGTAAATTTACGCAATCTCTGTAATACATCATTTCCGTTTAACCTCGGTAACATAATATCAAGTATTATTAAATCTGGAACAAGCGATTTACACAATTCTATTCCCTCTGCACCATTCAATGCATAATGAACGATATATTTATTATTTTCTAAGAATTTTGCAATCATATTGCAAATGTCTATATCATCTTCAATAATAGCAATTTTATTCATGCGGTTTCATCTCCTCTAATCAGATATTGTATCATAAGGTTTTTATGCTATCTACAACAAACAAAGAAGTCTATGGCACATTTAGAAATTCATGTAAATCTTAAAAATCTTTTGGAACGCAAAAAGAAGATGCATGTCACCATACACCTTCTCATTGCTTGCTAAAATCCCTTTATACTACTTGCCTAATAATTTTAAAACCAATGAATTTTTTCTGCTCTGAATTGGGGCGTATCACTCTTTTGATACGGATCGTAGTTATGAAGATTACAGCCGAATTCCTTCAAGGATTGAATTTTATTCTCTTCTGACCATTCAATCAATGAAATTCCATCAAATTCTTCAATATCCCCCTTCTCCATCACATTTTTAAAATACCATTCAACAATGGTCTGATTTTCTTTATGAAAAAACTGTTTGATATCCCAGGCGATTACACTCCCCCTCATATTCCATTCCTGAAACCAATGCTTTACAGTTTCACGATTGCTATAACATGGTCCCCAGCTTTCTGTATAACTCACGTTCTCTGCAAAAATATCGTCCATTCCCAAATCTTTCTTTTCCAGCCACATAGAAAACCATAACCGGATCATCTGTTCTCTCTTGTCCATAATAGAATCCCTCCTATGCCAAATTCGTTACAGAACCTCTAAACTCAATCTTTTTTCCCATCTATCAAATCATAACTCATATCCAGAAAATCTAAGATTTTTGCCTCACTTACACTTCCATCTAATAACATGGTGATCCAATACTTCTTATTCATGTGATACCCTGGCAGAAAACCGTAGGTCTGTGTCAGAAGTCCAACCATATCCGGTTCACATTTCACATTGATGATATCTACGCTTCCTTCCTCTTTCAAACCCAGTTTCGATTTTTCAACTCGCAGAATAGCTGCATACCACTTTCCATTCTCATGCCGGAGGATTGCACTCTCCGGAGAACTCTTCCAAAGATATTCCGGAATTGTTCCATATTGCTTTTTTACATATTCAAAAATCTCTTCCCGTTTCAATCATTTCACTTCCCAATTACTCTATTTTATCAATCTCCTGATTGTACTTTTCGTATTCATTAACAGGCAGGACATCAGCCCTGCCTTCCTTTACATTATAACATTGTTTCTCGACTCCCACAATGCAATCCATTTGATTTTTACTTTTTAATAAGCTACCAGCCCATACCCCAGAATCGACTGGGAATTCACCGTATAGCTGTTCTGCTTTACCGCATCTCCGCTGTTTCCCTCAATCGTATGTACCGTAGTTCCATCGCAGCTTTCCACGATTCCTACATGGTCACTGGCTCCGTCATGATCCCAATCAAAAAAAATAATCATGCCGGGACTTGGTGCACTTCCTGCACCCTGCCATCTCCCTTGTGTCTGAAACCAGTCCACGCCTGCAGCACAAAGAGCAAACTTTGGTACCGCTCCTTTCTGAATCAACCCTGCCTGATCAGCACACCAGCTGACAAAGCACGCACACCATTCCTCCCGACTGGTAAATCCATACCATGACCAGAACTTCTGACCGCCTTCATTTCCAAGCTGACTTTTCGCAATGGTGACAAGCTGTCCGTTTCCAAAGAGTCCGGTAAACCAACCACCGCCGGAATAATACCGCATCACATGAGGCACATACTCCGGATCACCATAACCCGACCAGCCATGGGCGACTGCCTGCTCCTGGGAAAACTGAAGCGCATTGGCTTCACTGTAACCGCCAAATTTTTCCAACGCCCACGATATATATCCATTCCCATAATTATAACCCTGCCAACTGAGTTTCAGCTTGTCCATATCCTGTGGGCTTTGGCATCCGGCTTCCCGGACGCAATCTGCATAATATTGTATCCCCACCTTGATGGAATAGTCAGCATCCTGAATCGCACCGGGAGTATTGGGATACTGGGTGTTATAAGGACACTCACTGGCCTGCATGGGATCTGTTCCCCTGCCCCCGCTCTCCTGCATCATAATGGCTTGGATTGCCGGAACATATTCCGGGATGCCAAATTCACTGGCATACTTTTGAATGGCGGGCGTATGCGCCAACACTTCCGCACTCAAAGCCTCACTACTCTGGGAATTCCCCAAAAAGGCTGCACCCCCAATAATCCCCACAATCAGAATCAGAACGACAAACACTGCGCCTCCACCTGCCATCAGAGCCGCAAATGCTGCTTTTACTGCATGAGCGGCGGCTTCTGCCATGGCTTTCAATCCTCTTCCGGTTGCCTTTGCAGTCTTTGCACTTTGCTTGGCAGTCTGAACCGAGTGCATGGCAGCCCGTTTCGCTTCCCTGGCTGCTTTCATAGATTTCAGTGCTTGCTTTTTCTGTAAGACTGCCTGGGTTTTCACTTTCTGGGAAGAAACCGGAGAGGCTTTCACCACACGGGGCGCTGTTTTTACCGTCCGATTTCCAGCTTCCTTGATTGTTTTCTCGGCTTCCGGCTTAACCTTAATGCTTCTTATGGCTTCTGTTCGCCCTTTCTTTGCCATTGTCTGCCCTGCCTGGGTAGATGTGCCACCTCTTGCTTTTTCCTCTCCCAACGGGGTTGTCGTGGCTTCTCTCTGCTTTTGTTTTTGCGCCTTTACCTTCTCATAGGTTTTCACCGCCAGCCTCTTACCGCCACGATAGGCTGCCGAAGCACTTTCCCTTCCTATGCGCTGTTCCACACGCTGGATGCGGTTTCCGGCATATTCCACCGGGGATTCCTCCCCCGTTTCTCTTCCGATCTTATCTGCCATGATGCTGGACTTCTCTTTTGCTTCCAGCATCGCAGAACGTACCAGTTCCTTTGGAAGCCGGGAGGCAGGATTACGGATCTTTGGACTTTGATCCCGCACTTTTTCTTTGATTTCTTTCAATCACACACCTCCCATCTTTTGTACTTTCTAACGTTCCCTTCCTCGCTTTTTTGATTTCTTCTGCTGGCTCTCCAGCTGTTCCAGTTCCTTTACCGCTTCCTGCACTAGCGGATGATTGGCATAATAGGGAACATAGGATAGTAACTCTTTTCCCTTCTCCCCGGTCACCAATGGATATTCTCCCTCGTTATACAGCGGATCGTCTGCATGGTGGAGGGAAAACTCCAAAGACGGGAGCATCTGAGGGGAACGTTTGCAAAATCTCTGGTAATGCCGGAAGGCTTCTTTTAAAGATGTACATTCGATACATTCCCCCATCCCATGGAACTCCCCGCACTCCGCTGCAAGAAACGTAATGGTTGTTTTTTCTTTCATGGATTTCACCTCCCTTTGAAAAACTTCTCTTTATCGAACCGCAGACTTCTGTTTTTCTTCTTTACCAAACTTCAAAGGGTGTTGTTCCTGTCTCAGTTTCTGCAGGGTATCCTTCACAGACGGTTGTTTTCCTTCTCTTGCTTCCAGCTTCCCTATCTGCTGTTGCAATCGCTCCGTTTTCTGTTCCAACTGATGGATACTCCGCATGGATTGGAATAACACCTTCTGGGTTTGAAAGATTATTCCCTGTTCCGGATTTCGCTCTGTGATTTTTGCGGTATCTTTTCCGTTCATTTCCAAAAATGCGTTTTTCAGATGCCCTTTGGCAACATGCAGTTCTTCCGCCATGCTCCCCAGACGGTCAATCTTCTGATCCATCGACAGCATCACCGTATGCAGAGACGATTGGATTTTTTGCAAGCCTTGGGTAAGGTGCATTCCCTTTACCGCACAGGCAAGGGCATCTTTCCCCTTTTCTTTAAAATCAACTACTGCCTGTTCTGCCCGTTCCACAAACTTTCGTTTCCATTCTCCCACCTGAAAACGAAGTGTTTTCACCTGATGTTCTGCCTTCTGGATTGTATTCACCGCAAAGAGTTTGACCTTACTTTCCTGCATCACACCCAGTTGCTTTTTCACCTCTCCCAATTCCTTTAGGACAGTTCCCAGCTGCATTTCCATGGAATCAATATAATCTGCCATACAAAGTACATCCCTTTTTTCCTGCTCCATCCCCTGCTGTTCCAATAGCTCCAGCAATGCCCGGATACTGCCCTGCTCCCGAAGCGGTTCTCTCGTTTCCTGGATTTCCACTGTTTGTCCTTCTTCCATTTACATTCCCTCCTTCCCAAAAAGATGCTGCCAAAGAAATTTCAACAGCACCCTAAAAAATATCTTTTCGACTAACACTCTCCCGGTTTCGTTGTCATCAAGCGGTACAGCTTCGTATTCTTGGGAAAGCTGTTCTCAAATGGCACCAGATTTCCGGAACACCGGATCAATCCCTTTCCTGCGCCTACATTGGTGATGTAGGATAACTGGTTCTCGGAAATATTCAAAAGGGAGGCCAGTTCGTCCCGGTCTGTGGTTGCCTGATTCAAAAGGATCAAAAACTCACTGTTTGCCAACATCAGTCTTGCAGTATCCGATTTTAAAAGTTCGTAGGGTAGGGCAAAGGCGCCTTATTGCATAGGCAACAGGTTTCCTACACCCTCCCTCGGAACCGGACTTACACGTCTCCATGTATCCGGCTCCCCATTAGTAATTTACATATCGCTTATTTATGAATTCTTCTGTGGCAATCACTACAAACCACTAGCGTTTTTCTACGCTTAGATTTCATAGCCAGTTCCCAATCAGAATTACCCAATTCGTTTAAATTTCTTACTACATGCGCTTCATATAAATCTGCATGCTTTTTCCCACATAATTCACAAACGCCAGCATTTAACCTTTGTCTGATTGTGGATTTCCAATTAAATTTTGTTCTTTGGAACACAATGTCACTAGCCTCGCCTCTTTTGCAATCAGCGATTTTTACAGGTCGCACTCTTTTTGTTCCGTCTTTAGTTTCATAAGGAACAGACCATGTTTTTCCGTCCTTGTACTGTCTGATGATTTTGTGAATTGTAGATTTATGCTTATTAGCTATCGTTTTCAGACAGCTATATTCCATTAAATAACAGAAATAATCAAGGGTATGATAATCAACCGCTAAATTATAATAATTCAGCAATCCTCTCATTTCCGCATTGTACTGTTCTACAATTTCACTATCAGACTGATTTAAAAGTGCTGTCCTGTGGACTGGTTTAAATCTGCCATCTTCTGTCTGAATAATGGCTTTCTTTGCAAACATGAATTTCTCTATCTTTTCCGTATGAGGAATTGTAAGAGCAACTTTGAGGTGTAAAGAACGTGACTTACGCCACTTTCCGTTTTTCGTCTTATAGCCCTTTATTTCCTGACTTCTTCTGACACAAATATCATATCCTAAGAAGCGTACTTTTTCGGAGCTATGCGTTATCAGCGTTTTTTCTTCACTAAGCGTTAGTTTCAGCTCATTATTCAGATATTCCGCTATTTCCGCTTTAAGAGCAATACACTCTTCCTTTGTTCCACACACTCCCACCAGCCAATCATCTGCATAACGAACAAACGTAAATTTCTTGTTAGTCTGTGGGTGGCATGGTATCTTATGGATTTCCTTTTTCAGATGTTTATATCGGTCAATTAATTCTTGTCTTTCATTAACATCTTTTGTATGGTCTATCCAATAAGATATTTTCTTCATCTCATTATCCATTTCTCTGTATTCGGGTGTTTTTCGCTCTTCCGCTTTTCTTGGCTTATCAAATATTTTCTTGATTTTCTCAAACTTTTGGTCTAATTCATTCAGATAGATATTTGCAAGTATAGGAGAACAAATACCGCCTTGCGGAGTACCGCTGTACGTTTTATTGTATTTCCAATTCTCCACATATCCCGCTTTCAGAAACTGACGGATAATGTTCAAAAATTTGCTGTCTTTGATTTTTCTTGCAAGTATATCAATCAATATTTCATGGTTGATATTATCAAAACAACCTGTTATATCGCCCTCTATAAACCATACAACTCCTGTGAAGTCAGAGGAAATCTGACGTAGGGCTGTATGACAACTCCTATTTGGTCTAAAACCGTGGGAATGGTCGTGAAAGACTGGTTCATAGATTGCTTCCAGTATCATTCTGACAGCTTCCTGCAAAAGTTTGTCCCTAAAGGACGGTATTCCCAATGGACGCTTTTTCCCATTTTTCTTCGGGATATATTCACGTCTTACAGGATTCGTCCTATAAGTTCCGTTCTGTAAATCCTGGATTAGTTTCTTAATATATAATTCACTAAATCCGTCTGCGGTATCGTCATCAATACCTTTTGTTGTTGCACCTCTGTTTGCATAGAGTTTTTGATAGGCGGCGTAATAAATATCTTCACGCAGCAAATATCTGTAAAGTCTTGTGAATACGCCGTCTTTGTGTTCTTTAGAACTTTTTGCGATACGCTCTAAAATCTCTGATGTTGGTTTCATTGAGGTTTCTCCTCCCTTTCATTCTTACAATTTTAGATGTTACTAACTAGCTCCCTTCGCCATGTGGACGCCATTAACGCCCTCGGACTACTACGGAGCTTCCGTTACCATATCAGACAAATGAGTCTGACTTAGGCAATCCCCAGTTAACACTGTGTATAGGTTTGTGAAGATTGTCGGACCTGCTTTCGGTTCTTTGTGACGTGTTCTCACGCCTGTTCCATATCATGATGATAGTTGTCTTACCGTCGAAGATGATAAAACAGTGTTATGGCATGGGTTTCAAGGCTTATTCCCATATCTGCAAAAAACAGAAACTCGAACCTCACATTCGATAAATACAATCTAGTCCTCATATCTTCTTATCATTGGAGTGCAGTCGCACCTAAAGCCTTTTGGTGACTAACCCCTTTCTCACCATGCGATGTTCCCGTATGGTGTTTCCACCAAGTCGGTAAGGTGAGTTGATTCGCTCACTATCGTAAGCGGTAGCACCTACGCTACTTTACACAATGCCCTATCTGGGCGCACCTCCACGTTCTGCGTTAAACCTGTCACAAATCCCTGGTATTTACGGATTCTCTTGTAGAGCCGGTAGAAAAAGTCAGCACTGTATTGATACCGGAACAAGAGATAAAACTCATCGGCAAAGATCCAGGTGGTCTTTCCCTTCTTCCAGTTCTGGATTACCCGATTGAAAATACTGTCCAAGGTAACCAGCATCCCAAGAGGCATGAGCTGCTCTCCCAGTTCCCGGATATCATAGGCAATGATACGGTTCTTCGTATCCACATTGGTTTTCTGTGCAAAGGTATTCAGGCTTCCGTTGATAAACAGTTCCGAAGACAAGGCAAGCCCTCTGGCCTCTTCTTCCGGCTGGAGCATGAGCTGGCGGTACAGATCCTTCAAGGTCGGCACTTCGCTTTTATAACCGCTTCGGATATATTCCCGGTACACATCTGCGGTACAGCGGTCCAGGATGGATTTCTCCTTGGCAGACAGATTTCCTGCCCCTACTAACTGCTCAAACAAAGACAGGATAAATTCCGACTTTTCAATCAGCGGATTCTTATCATTTCCATAGGCAGAATCCATATCCAATGCATTCAGATGGGTATGGGACGTTGCAGAAATGGAAATGACTTCCCCATTCAGCGCTTCCACCAAGGAACCGAATTCTGACTCCGGATCTAAGATGAGGATGTCATCTTCCGTAGACAAGGCAAGGTCCACAATCTCTTCTTTTGCTGAGAAACTCTTTCCCGAACCGCTGACACCCAGACGGAAAGAATTTCCGTTCAGAAGTTTCCTCCGATCTGCCACCAGCATATTTTTGCTCACCGCATTCTGCCCATAGTAAATACCACCCGGCTGCATGATCTCCTGGGTATGGAACGGGATCAATACTGCAGTGGACTCTGTGGTCAAGGTTCGCAGGGCATTGATCTTTCGGATGCCATAAGGCAGTACCGTATTCAAGCCATCCACTTGCTGCCACTTCAAAGTTGCCATCTGGCACAAATGCTTTCTTGCCACGGATAAGATGCTTTCCGTATCCGAATCCAACTGTTTCTTGCTGTCTGCCATATGCACCATGGTAAGGATGCCGAACATCATCCGCTGATCCCTGGTGGTCAGGTCATCCAGCATCTCTTTGGTCTCTTTTCTCTGCAGTTCCATGTCATAGGGCACAATGGCAGAAAAGTTATTATTGGCATTCTGGCGTCTCTGCCAGTTGGTCACATTCGTTTCCACGCCCAGAAGTCTGTTCTGGATTTCCCTTACCGCCTCATCGGTTGGCACCGGGAGGATGTCAATGGACAGCATCAAATCTCGGCTCAAATCACATAATTCCGAAATCATGTCATCTTTCACATAACTGGCATAATCCTGCATATACAGCACCCGCCCGTACCGCTCGTTGATCTTGAAACAGTCTTTGGAAAATTCCATGGACTGGGGACAAATCCAGTCTTTGAAACTGCTCCCCCGTTTGGCAAATGCCTTCATATCAAAGGGAAAACACTGGGGCTGATCTGCCTGAAAGAAATCCCGGAAGATCTGCAGGCGCTGTTCCGCATCCAGTTCTTCCCCAATAGAGGACAGCTTGCTCAGATGGGTGATGATATCCGTTCCCACACGGGCGAAATAGGTTCTTGCCTCATCAATGTTCTTCTTATGGACACTGACCGTCAGATACCGTTCCTGATAAATGCTGTTGTTGGTGCCGCTGACCTTGGATAACAGCATTTCGTTGTATTCCTTCCGGTATGTATCCAGCCCGTCCTCTTTCATCGGCAACAGCAGGGAGGCTTCAAACTCTTCCTTATTGATTCTTCTGTTGTTCAGGGTGATCTTGGCAGATGCGCCGGAATCCAAAGCATTTAACAACTCGCTGTAATCTAAGAACATTTCCGTTTTATCTTCTTTGCTTGCAATGGCATAGTTGATATCCGAAAACCGAAAAGATTTGGAAAATTTCGTCCCGGACTGGAACACCCCATCCGGCCAGATCCGCTGGATGGGAATCGCCTGCTGAACAGACCTTGGGACTTTGAACTTCTCCCGGTCCATTTTTAATGCCTGCTGTAAGGTTTTAATCAAACGCACCACTCCTTCCTGCCTTCTTTTTCTGCTTCATCTGTTTTTTCCTTGCCCGCTGTTCCCGCTTTTTCAAAAGAACAGCGCCATCTCCCCTGGTCTTTTCTCCAAGACTCATAGTCTCTTCCATGCAGGCATGGTACAGATCCTCGCTTTGAAACAGCAATCGCTTGGGGTATAAAAATTCGGACTTGATATATGCCCAGGCAAACTGCTCTGCATTCATGCCATGATACTGGAAGAACCCACAGGCTGCGAAAGGGGCAGCACCAAGAATACACAGCCACCCGGTCATTTCCTGCCCCACATAGTCTCCCAGACCAAAATAAATCCCTACTGCCACAAGAATGGCAAGCAGGGAAAAGATGCACTGTCGCAGGTTCAGTCCCATAAACATGGACTCCTGATAGTTGCGGATTTCTTTATTCATTTTTACTTCCATATATTTTTATCTCTCTCTTTCTCTTTTCTTTTTGCCTGTAAGTTTCCCTTGGTCTTTTTCCGGCTCTTTTGGCACATCCAGTCCCCATTGTCTGCAATATTCTTCCACTCCTTCCCGGTCATACTGGGCAAGCCTTGAAAGGTCAAACGACACCGGAGTGTAGGTAGCAAAGCCTGACCGGGCCTGTCCCGGCAGTCTGTTTCCCAGCCTGTTCTTTTCGATGAATGCCAGCTTGTCCTTTGTAAAATCACCACTTATAAATGCCTCTTGGGGTTCCAGACTATATCCTCCCGGAAGATTTACCGTCAGATCATCAAACAATTCCAACTCCCCTTCTTCCTGGCAATACATCAAAATCGCAAGTCCGTTTCCGTAAGCATAGCTGGATACCTTCAAAGTAATTTCTTCCTGCCCGTATTCCCAAGGGAATGGCAAAGTCTTTCTATCGTTTCTATTTTTCTTCTCATTCATGGTTTTACTTCCTCCTATAATCCCATCATTTCTTTCACAATCCGGTCGGATGCTTTTACCGCCCCAACCAGTACCAATAAGTTAAACACCAACTCTCCGATATAATTCCACACAATGGTCACCGCACTTAAAGAGGTGTCCCCTACTGCCGGCGGACTGGCAGCATATACGGAAAAGATAATGCAGGCCAGTGCAATGATCGCCCCTTCCAGACACACTCCCGCATAGGACTTGATAAAGTTCTTTCCCACCGACTGGGAGGGTTCTCCCGCAAAAGTGGAAATGGGGATGGGTGCAATGGCAGTGTACATATACAGCTTGAACATCCTTCCATATACGGTAAGGATCATAATGAAGGACAGTACCGTAATCAAAAGACTTCCCAGCAAGGTCACAATCCACAAGGGAATGGATTCCAGCATTCCCACCGCTTCAATCTTTTCCACGATCTCTGCCGGAAGTTCTGTCACACCCCCGTTTGTCATGCCCGACTGTGCCATGATGGTGGACACAATCCCCTGCACAATGGAAAACAGCGCTGTCATCAGTTCCATGCCATACATAATGGCGCCTTGTGCCAGAGCAAACCGGATAAAGGCTTTGAGGGCATGCTCCGGCTTCTTCATATCCGTAAAGCTGCCACAGGTCTTGACAATCCCGGCAGCAAAAAACAAGACTAACAGCCCATAACCAATGGCGGTCAGCGCTCCGTTGATTCCAGTGATGACACTCCAAATATCTCCCCCCTTAAAAGATTCCGGGCTTTGGGTAAGCAGTGTCCAGATTTCTGCCAGCTTCTCATTCCAGGTGTTCAGTGCAGAGTTTAGGTTCTGCACGATCCAGTTATCACTCAAACAGCTTCACCTCCTTTGCCGGGGCAGGAAGAATCTCTCCCCGCCCCTTTCCATTTCTTCCTGCTACCCAACGATCAGGTCCAGGATTTCTTTTGCGAAAGTGATGATGACGCCGCCTGCCAGCGTCAGAAACCCGTTGGCTCTCTGGCTGGGATCGTGGCTCTTTAGGCTCAAGCCTACCTGTACCACACCAAATCCCAATAAGATCAGACCGATGGCCCGGATCAGGGAAAAGATAAAGGTGGACAGGTTATTAATAACCGCCAGCGGATCTCCGGCAGCAAGCACCGGCATTGCCCCTACGGTCATAGACAGCACCAGCGCCACATAAAAGGCAAAGGGATATTTTGACCCTTTTCCCATCCGTTTCGGTACAATGGCATGGCTTCCTGTTTGATTCTTTGGCATTTCATTTGTTTTCTTCAATGGCATTCCTCCAATCAAAAAGACTGCTCCCCTCCGAGGATCTCCTCAGCTGAGAGCAGTTCATAATCATCCAGTCTCCTGGTATCAATGGTTACATCTTCATGGGACAGCGGTGCTTTCGCATAATCATATGGAGGCGCACCGCCATCCTCGGTATATTTCACATTCACATGCTTATGCAAATCGTATTTCTCATCCAAAATGGGATGCTCCCCACGCACCAGCAGCACCGCTTTCCGGTTATCCAAAAGTCGCACTTCATCCGGGGTAAGAAGTTCTCTTCCAGACTGTTGGAAATTCACAGAATAACTTCCGCTTCTCCCCTTGGTCTGCCCGTAGGTATTGGTATCCAACGTTTCTTTTCCCAGTAGTTCTGAGACATATTTATGCCCCTCTTTTTCATTCCCGCCCAGGTATAAAAATTCATCGCAATTCCCTATGAGACTTTCCCAGCTGTCCTTAAACAAGGCTTTCATCTGGGCGATGTTCTGAATGATGATACTGCAGGAAATTGCGCGCGACCGCATGGTTGCCAGCAGCTTATCGAAGTCATCGGGCAATGCCACGTTGGGCCACTCATCCATGATGCAGTGTACCGGAATGGGCAGTTTCCCATGGTATTTCCGGTCTGCCACATAGTAAAGGGTCTGGAACAGGTTACTGTAGATCATGCCCACCAGATAGTTGAGACTGGTATCTGCATCCGGAATACAGCAAAACAGCGCCACCTTTTTCTCCCCGATGCTGTAAAGATCCAGTTCATCGGTACAGGTCAGATTGGCGATCTGTTTTAAATTGAACGCAGCCAGACGGACGCCTACGGAGATCAGGATCGACTTTGCGGTCTTTCCAGAGACAAATTGTCAAGGACTTTTTCATCAAATTCAAAAAGAAGTCAC